>JAEUVW010000358.1 GCA_016786525.1 Chitinophagaceae bacterium | reverse complement strand
ACAAGGCTTTCCGACAGCCTGGCCAAGAGGGATTCCCTGAGCCGGTCCAACGGGAGTATAGAAGAGCGGCTGGGCATCCGGATATCCGAAGACGCACTGGACGACATTGTGGTGGCGACGGCAACAGACTCGGCGGTGATGGAAATGAAAACCAATGATTTTCATTTGTACGGCAATGCCAAAGTAGACTATGACGGCCGCAAGCTGAGCGCGGATCAGATCGATTTTAACCAATCCAGCAATATCGCCACAGCTACCGTAGTGGAAGACACTTCGGGGAAAACACCTGTTTTGCCCACTTTTGAGCAGGGGAGTGAAAAATTTACCTACGATCACCTGAAGTATAATTTCAAATCGCAGCGGGCCATTGTGCGCAATGCACGTACCCAGTACGGAGAAGGCTATATGCACAGCGAGCAGGTCAAACGCAATGCCGATAAGTCGCTGTACGGCTACCGGAACGTATACACGACCTGCTCGCTGCACGAACCACACTTCGGTATCCGCACCAACCGGGTCAAGATCATCCCCGAGCAGGCCATCGCCATGGGCTCCGCCAATATCGAGATCGAAGGGGTGCCGACACCTTTGTTCCTGCCCTTCGGCTACTTTCCCGTCAACAACGAAAAGCACCGCTCCGGGTTCCTGCTGCCCGGCTATACTGTAGAGCAGGCCAGGGGCCTGGGTTTCCTGAAAGGCGGCTATTACTTTTACCTGAACGACTATGTGGACCTGCAATTGCAGACCGATATCTTTACCAAAGGAAGCTTCGTGGGCTACCTGAGCAGCAACTATGTGAACCGCTACCATTACAATGGTAATGTGAACATGAACTATGCCATCAACAAGACGGGTGAAGAGTTTGATCCGGCGGCCACGATCCAGAAGTCCCTGTTTTTTCAATGGACGCATACCAAAGATCCTAAATCCCTGCCCGGCATCAACTTTAATGCCAATGTAAATGTGCAGACAGGTAACTTCCTGCAGCTGAACAGCTACAATGCGAACCAGATCATGCAAAACCAGTTCCGCTCCAATATCACTTTTGCGAAGAACTGGACCGGCAAGCCTTACTCCATTACCGCCAGTGCCACACACAACCAGAATACCACTACTAAAGAAGTCTTTGTGACTCTGCCGGACATCACTTTCTTTGTGAATGCGCAGAATCCTTTCCAGCGCCGGAACCCGGTCGGAGCCGCCCGCTGGTACGAAAAGATCACTGTGGGGTATACGGTCAATGCCCTGAACCGGATCATGTTTTATGACACCTCATTTGATATCAGCAGGCTGCAGTTCAGTGATTTCCAGAACGGGATGCGGCATTCTATCCCCATTTCAGCCAACTACAATATACTGCGCTTCATTACCCTGTCGGTAAACGCCAATTATAACGAGTACTGGAACCTGGTAAAGACCAGGAAGGAATACAATGATGTGACCCAAAAACTGGACACGACCATCGAGCGTGGTTTTTTTGCCTCGCGAGATTTCAATACCGGCTTTACGCTGAATACGCAGATCTACGGGATGAAGCTGTTCAAACGCGGAGCCATCCGCGGGTTCCGCCATACGCTGCGCCCCTCCGTAGGCTTCAACTACCGCCCCGACTTCGCCAAATCGCCTTTCAACTATGCTTACCAGGCCCGCCTGGATACCTCCCAGCGCCTTACCTACCTGTCGCCGTATGAGTGGTCTATCGTAGGGTACCCGGCTGTGCCCGGGCGCAATGGTTCCGTATCTTTCGGGTTGAATAATAACCTGCAGATGAAGGTGCGCAGCAATAAGGATACCGCTACCGGGTTTAAGAACATCGTACTGCTGGACCGCCTCGATTTCAATACTTCCTACAACCTTGCTGCAGATTCGTTTCAATGGTCCAACTATGTATTTACGGCCAGTACGAATATTGCCAACCTGCTGAACATCAATGCCAGCATGAATTTCGACCCCTACCAGTACGATTATGAAACGATGAGGCGTACCCCGCGTACCACGCTGGCCAGCGGCAATGGCCTGGCCCGGCTGACGAGCGCACAACTGGGTTTCAGCACCTCCCTGCATTCCAAACCGAAAGAAAAGATCAGCAACGAAGCCACCAACAGCGAAGACTTCAAAAGCCTGATGCGCAACAACGGCTACAGCAACTATGTCGATTTTAATATCCCCTGGACTCTGAATATAGGGTATTCCCTGCTGCTCGAAAGAAGGCCCTCGGCTTACTCCAAATCGGATACTTCTATCGTGAACAAAAACCTGACCCTGGGCGGTGACTTCAACTTTACACCCCGCTGGAAACTGGGCATCAGCAGCGGGTACAATTTTGTGCAGAAAGAGATCACCTATACTGATGTCCGTGTATACCGCGACCTGCATTGCTGGGAAATGAGCCTGGGCTTTATCCCCTTCGGATACCGTAAGTCATTCAATTTCCAGCTGAATGTAAAAGCACAGGTGCTGCAGGACCTGAAACTGACCCGGCGGCGCGATTTCCGCGATGCGGTCAATTAAACCTGGCAGTTTAAACCTGTAAGGTTTTGTTTTTTTGATCTATGCCTCCGGGAACCCACCCCGTGCTGCCTTTGCCAGCGATGCTGTTTTTTCAACCTCTCCCGGGAGGGGAAAGATGTTCACGCCACTCTTCTTTTGTACGGGGAAGTGCCCGAAGGAGCGATGGGGTATCCCAAGTCTATAAGGTTTCAAAAACCTTATAGTAGGTTTTGTTTTTTGATCTATGCCTGCGGGAACCTACCCCGTGCTGCCTTTGCCAGCGATGCTGTTTTTCCGCACCTCCCGGGGAGGGGAAAGAGGCTTGCGGTTGAAAGCTATAAGGTTTTGCGGTGTTCAAAAAACGGTACGATTCGCTCCGCCCAACCCACCCCTGTTGTTGTCTTTCCCGGCGAATTTATTCATTCTGCACCTCCCGGGAGGGGAATGGGGCTTGCGGTTGAAACCTATAAGGGTTCAAAAAACCTTATAGGTTTTCCGGTGTTCAAAAACGGTACAGACTTCTCCCGCTTCAAAAACCTTAGGCGTTTACAGGCTGGTTTTCCGGAATTGTTTTACTTTGGCCTTATATTTTCTTTATGGCCCCAAACAACAGCAGGCAATACATTCCTGCGCTTATCGTCATCGCTTGCCTTTTCTTCGTGTTCGGTTTCATTACCTGGAGCAACAGCCAGCTGATCCCTTACCTGAAAATAGCCTGTGAGCTCAGCGATACGCAATCGTACCTGGTTGCGACCGCTTTTTTTGCCGCTTATTTCGTGATGGCCATCCCGTCCTCCGTTGTATTGCGCAAAACCGGGTTTAAGAAAGGCATGTCCCTGGGCCTGCTGGTGATGGCTGCGGGGGCCTTACTGTTTATCCCTGCGGCGCAGGCCCGCAACTTCAACCTGTTCCTGACCGGCCTCTTTATCATCGGCAGCGGGCTGGCCTTATTGCAGACGGCATCCAATCCCTATGCCACCGTATTGGGACCAATCGAAAGCGCAGCCCAGCGCATCAGCATTATGGGCATCTGCAACAAAATAGCCGGTATCATTGCCGTGTATGTGCTGGGCAGCATCACACTGGAAAACGCTGATGGCATCAAAGCCAAATTGCTGACCCTGTCTCCTGCGGAAAAGGCATTGGAGCTGGACGCGCTGGCAGCACGGGTGATACAGCCCTATATCGTTATTGCCGCCTCATTGGCAGCGCTGGCATTGATCATTTATTGCATCAATCTCCCCGAGATCAACGAAGAAGAGCAGCAGGCGGGAGACAGTGAGCATTCGGCCGGTAAAACCAGCATTTTGCAGTTTCCGCACCTGCTGCTGGGCGCGCTGGCTATTTTCTTTTATGTAGGCGTGGAGGTGATCAGCTACGATACCTTTACCGGTTTTGGCGAGGCCCTGGGTTACCCCCTGGCGGAAGCCAAGACCTTCGCAACCTATACAGGCTATGGTTTGCTGGCCGGCTATGTGCTGGGGATCATCGCAATCCCGCGCTTTATTTCCCAGCAAAAAGCACTGAGCGTACTCACTGTACTGAGCATTGTTTGCGTCCTGCTGTCCATGTTTACAAGGGGCGCGGTAGCGATCTGCAGTTTTGCGTTGCTGGGCTTTACCAACTCCGTGGTATGGCCGGCCATCTGGCCCCTGGCCATCAACCACCTGGGCCGCTTTACGAAACTGGGCTCAGCTTTGCTGATTATGGGTATTGTGGGCGGTGCGGTATTGCCGCCTTTGTACGGTAAGTTTTCAGAGCTGATCGCTTCGCGGCAAATGGCGTATATGATCATGATCCCTTGCTATGTATTTATCCTGTACTTCGCCTGGTCGGGTCACAAAGCCGGGCTGCGCACAAAAAGTAGTATATGATGTTCCGCTTTGCCTTCCTGATCCTGTCTTTCCAGCTGTTCTGCAGCAGGGTAGAAGCGCAGCCTTTTCAGCTCATCCGTTCTGTGCCGCTGAAAGCAGGCATCCTGGAAGTAGACGAGCTGGGCAATGCCTACGTGGTGCGGAAAGACAACGCTCTGATCAAATTCAACGAAAGCACTGATAGCGTAGCGAATTACGTCAGCATAGCAAACGGGGAAATCACGGACGTGGATGTAACAAACCCTTTGAGGGTGATGCTGTACTATGCCGGTTTTGCCAAGCTGGTCCTGCTGGACCGTATGCTGGCGCCTAAAAACGAACTGAACCTGCGCAAGCTGAACCAGCTGAACATACAGGTCATTGCCCTCAGCGCCGAAGGCAACCTCTGGGTATACGACCAGTTTACCGCCACACTGAACAAGCTGGATATCGAATTGAACTATATGGTACGGGGCAACGACCTGCGCCAGCAGCTCGACGAATTGCCGCAACCCGGCTACCTGACAGAGCGCGACCGCAGGGTATATATGGTCGATACTGCCCGGGGCATTCATGTATTCGACCAATACGGCTCTTATATCAATACGCTCCCGATCCGAGGCGTCAGCAAACTGCAGGTGGTCGGTACCCAGCTGATCTACCGTAAGGGGGCGGAACTGATCTCTTACGATTTCAGTAAGTTCGGTGAAACCAGTATGCCGATCCCGGAAATTGCCGGGGCCGATATCGTGCAGGCAGCCTATTGCCGCAATGTGCTGTACGTACTATACAGCGACAGGCTGGTATGGTATCGTACGGCGAATTGATTTTTAAAATTGCGCATACTGCGTTATTTTTGGCCAAATATTCCAGGCTTTGAAAACCCTTTTAGACCAGGCTCAGTTACAGATCACCCTGCACCGTTTGGCGCACCAATTGGTCGAAAACCACCTGGATTTCAGCAATACCGCCATCATCGGCCTGCAGCCCAGGGGAGTCTGGTTTTCAGACCGTATCATCAAACTGTTAGAGACGGTCAGCAGCAATACCAGGATCCTGTACGGCAAGCTCGATATTACCTTTTACCGCGACGACCTGTACAAGGAAGATGCCTTGCAGGAGCCCGCACAGACCGACATCAGCTTTGGCCTGGATAATAAAAGAGTAGTGTTGATAGACGATGTGCTGCATACCGGCCGTACGATACGGGCCGCTATGGATGCCCTGCTCGACTTCGGCCGCCCGAAAGAAATTGCACTGATGACCCTGGTCGACAGGCGCTTCAGCCGGGAACTGCCGATACAACCTGATTATGTAGGCTTTAGCGTAGATACCCTGTTCGAACAAAAAGTAAAAGTGTTCTGGAAAGAAAAAGATGGTAACGATGAGGTTGTACTGGTCTGACACCAGCAGCCTGCACCGCATCACTTACCTCAAAACAAATGATCTATTAAAATGTCTTTATCTGTAAAACACCTGTTGGGAATCAAAGAGCTGCAAACGTCAGATATTGAAACTATTTTCAAGACGGCTGACAATTTCAAGCAAATCCTGCAGCGCCCGATAAAGAAAGTCCCTGCCCTGCGCGACACCACTGTTGCCAATATCTTCTTTGAAAATTCCACCCGCACCCGCACCTCTTTCGAGCTGGCCGAAAAAAGGCTGGGCGCCGATGTGGTCAATTTCAGCGCCTCCGCCTCCTCTGTATCCAAAGGCGAAACCCTGATCGATACCGTCAACAATATCCTGGCCATGAAAGTAGATATGGTGGTGATGCGTCACTCGGCCTCCGGTGCGCCCTGGTTCCTGGCCCGCCATATAGACGCCAGCATCATCAACGCCGGCGACGGGGTCAATGAGCACCCCACGCAAGGACTGCTCGATGCTTTTTCCATGCGCGAAAAAAGGGGCGATCTGAAAGGAAAAACGGTGGCCATTGTCGGCGACATCATGCACTCGCGCGTAGCCATGAGCAATATCTATTGCCTGCAGAAGCTGGGTGCCGAAGTGATCGTCAGCGGTCCGCCGACGCTGATCCCCAAACATATTGAAGCTATGGGGGTAAAAGTAGAGTACAATGTACGCAAGGCCCTGCAGCAATGCGATATCGCAAACATATTGAGAATACAGCTCGAGCGTCAGCATAAACCTTTGTTCTCCTCCCTGCGGGAATACGCCCTGTACTATGGTGTGAACCGGCAAATGCTGGACAGCCTGGGCAAAGACATCCTGATCCTGCATCCCGGGCCGATCAACAGGGGGGTAGAGATTGATTCTGACGTGGCAGACGGTGCCCAATCCATTATCCTGGACCAGGTAGAGAATGGGGTGGCCATCCGCATGGCGGTCGTGTACCTGCTCAGCGGCGGCCGGGAGCTGCCGGAGTAAAAAGCACGCATACTTCCCCTACATGCCGTATATTTGCAGGCCCGTTTTTGGACAAACGGGCTTTTTTAATCTTTACTATTCAATAATTGATATATGTCATCTACCTGGTTTAGGCGTATCAAAAAAGGGGTATTGACCCAGACAAATGAGAAGCGTGAAGCCCCGGATGGCCTGTGGCACAAATGCCCCGAATGCCGGACGACCATTACCCAGAAAGAACTTTCAGAGAACCTGTACGTTTGCCCCAAATGCAATTTTCACAACCGCATCAACTCCCCGGAGTACTTTAAGATCATCTTCGATGAGGGCAATGTGGAGTACCTGTTCAGCAACATTACTTCCGTAGACAAGCTGGGTTTCGTAGACCTGAAGCCTTATGCGGCCCGCCTGAAGGATGCCCTGGGCAAAGACCCTGAAGACGCTTTGTCTGTAGGGGTGGGTAAAGTAGAGGGCAAAGACCTGGTTGTGGCCTGTATGAATTTCAACTTTATCGGCGGCTCTATGGGCTCCGTAGTAGGGGAGAAGATCAGCCGGGGTATCGACTATGCCATCGAGCACAAAATGCCTTTTATGATCATCTCCAAGTCCGGCGGTGCGCGGATGATGGAAAGCGCCTTCTCGCTGATGCAGATGGCCAAAACCTCTGCCAAGCTGACCCGCCTGGCCAAAGCAGGGCTGCCCTTTATTTCCCTGATGACGGACCCGACCACCGGTGGCGTTACCGCTTCCTTCGCGATGCTGGGCGATATCAACATCGCCGAACCCAAAGCCCTGATCGGCTTTGCCGGACCCAGGGTCATT
>JAEUVW010000296.1 GCA_016786525.1 Chitinophagaceae bacterium | reverse complement strand
GCAAAGTGAGGGGCTCTGCGAGATTGGCCCTGAGATCCATACCGGCAGAGCCGGAGGTCTGGTATTCCGGCAATGCATGCCGCGATTGGTTGATGATTTCTATCTGAACAGCCATTTTGTAGATTGAAGCGCAAATATAGGATTCCACAGGCAGCACCGGCTTCCCGCCTGTATGATTTTTTTGAAATCAAGGTACAGCAAATGCCGATTCATACTATGTTTGCAGCATCACATTGATCTTGCTTATGCTCAGAAAGACAGGAATCGTGCTGCTGATAGCACTCATCGTCATACAGTTTATCCGCCCAGCACAAAACAAAAGCGCTGCCGGCCAGCCCAACGACATCGCAGTGTCCATGCGGGTGCCGGAAGACGTACAGTTGATCCTGCGCAAAGCCTGCTACGACTGCCACAGCAACAATACGGAGTACCCCTGGTACTCCTATATACAGCCGGTATACTGGTGGCTGAACCATCATGTGCAGGAGGGGAAAGAAGAATTGAACTTTTCGGAGTTCGGTACCTACAAACTGAGAAGAAAGATCAAGAAGCTCAATGAGATTTCCGGCGAAGTGACGGAAGGCGAAATGCCCCTGGCCAGCTATACCTGGATGCACAAGGAGGCCAAACTCACAAAAGAAGAGGCCAATAAGCTCATCAACTGGGCCAACCTTATGGCCAATAAACTGGAACAGGACTCCACCCGGTTCGCAAGCCACTAAGTATGTTCAGCTATTGGGAACAGCAATCATTTTTGCAATACGACCATATCATTATCGGTGCCGGCATCGTCGGGCTCAGCGTAGGTATCGAACTGCGCGGGCGTTTTCCAAAAGACCGTATCCTGGTACTGGAACGTGGCTTTATGCCTACAGGGGCCAGTTCGCGCAATGCGGGCTTTGCCTGTATGGGTAGCTTAACGGAGCTGCTCACGGACCTGGAACTCATGAATGAAGCAGCTATGCTGCAATTGTTCGCCATGCGTAAAAGCGGGCTGGAACGCCTGCGGGAACGGCTTGGCGACCGGCAGATTGACTATTGTGAAAACGGCAGTTACGAACTCATTGATGAAAAAGCGGTACCGGCACTGGAACGGATGGATGACCTGAACAGGCTGTTGTTTCCCCTGCTGGGCAAAGATGCTTTTCGCAGGGCAGATCAGCGGATCGCTGATTTCGGCTTCGCGGCACAGTTTACCAAAGCACTGGTCGAAAATACAGCTGAAGGGGAACTGGATACCGGCAAAATGCTCCGGGCGCTTACCGACCTTGCACTGCAAAACAACATCGAGATCAAAACGGGAGTCAGTGTACAACGCTTTGAAGAGCAGGAAAACGGGGTACGGGTATTCGTGCCCGATACGCTGCGCCGGGAGGAATGGGTATTGCAATGCCGGAAACTGTACCTGTGTACCAATGCCTTTACACCGGAACTGCTGTCCGGGGAGATCGTAAAACCAGGCCGGGGGCAAGTGCTGCTCACCCATGTGATCCCGGGCCTGAAGTTCAGGGGCATTTTCCATATGGACGACGGATACTATTATTTCAGGGAATTGCATGGCCGCGTCCTGTTCGGCGGCGGGCGCAACCTGGATTTCGAAACAGAAACGACCACAGCGTTACAGCTAAACGAAGAGATACAGAACAAGCTGGGCGAACTGCTGCGTACCGTCATTCTGCCCGGCACCCCTTTCGAAGTGGCCCAACGCTGGTCAGGCATTATGGCCTTCGGCCCTACCAAGCAACCTATAGTGAAAGCCTTTTCCACACGCATATATGGCGCCTTCCGCATGGGCGGAATGGGCCTTGCCTTAGGGTCTGAAGTAGCCTATCAGCTGGTGCACACACTATTGCTTGACGAAAAATAAGTATCTGTGAAAAATCTGCAATTTCACAGATTTCAAATAGTACAATTCTCAGGCAGAGGAATTACATTTGCGCATCTTTCAAAAATCCTAAAACAATTATATCCCGATGACACAGCACATTACCATGGGTAGCAATGGCAAGATCAATGTACCCGACCATCCGATCATTCCATTTATCGAAGGCGACGGTATCGGGCCTGAGGTATGGGCCGCCAGTAAACTGGTATTGGATGCTGCTGTGGAAAAGGCATACAAAGGCAAAAGGAAAATAGAATGGAAAGAGATACTGGCCGGCGAAAAAGCCTTTAACCAGACCGGCGAATGGCTGCCTGCCGCTACGCTGGAAGCCTGTAAAGAATACCTGGTCTCCATCAAAGGCCCGCTGACCACACCCATCGGCGGCGGTATCCGCTCCCTGAATGTGGCGCTGCGCCAGGAGCTGGACCTTTTCGTGTGCCTGCGTCCTGTAGAATGGTTCCAGGGTGTGCCTTCCCCGGTAAAACATCCCGAAGATGTGGACATGGTGATCTTCCGCGAAAACACCGAAGACATCTACGCCGGTATCGAATTCAACTACGACACCCCCGAAGCCAAAAAACTGCTGGACTTCGTGACCAACGAACTG
>JAEUVW010000278.1 GCA_016786525.1 Chitinophagaceae bacterium | reverse complement strand
AAAAACAATGGCTAAGCTTAACGGTAGCAACTTAATGGAAAGTGTGCTGGAAACGCAAAAAAGCATGGTAGACAAAATGGTAGAGAACACCAAAAAATTAGCCAATGGCAATACTATGGTGAACGAAACCATCAACAAAGGTACCGAGTGGTATAACAACTGGCTCGAGAACCAAAAGAAAGCCATGGGCGTATCTTCTGCGAAAGCCGAAAATTTCGGTGCTTCGGTACAGGACAATATGAACAAAATGAGCGAGTTCTTCCAGAACTGGCAAAATACCCAGTCTGCTGCTGCAAAGCAAATGTGGGATATGAACCAAAACTGGTTTAAAGCCAGCACAGAGCAGGCCAAAGGCTTTGACATGAGCAACCCGATGGCACAATACAACACATGGAACAATTATATGAGCAATATGATGAACGCCATGAACAACCAGAACATGATGAACCAGTTCCAGAACTGGAGCAAAGGCCTGATGAACCAGAACCCGTTCTCTATGGACAGCTTCAAATCATCTGCCGACAATATGACCAACCTGTTCAACCAGTTTTCTGAAATGGCGAACTACAATTTCGCTTCTTTACAGAAATCGATGCAGGCCGGCACACCGCAGGAGGCTTTCCGCAACATGATGAATGTAAACGACGCCTTCGTTCGCTTCACTGAAATGTGGTCGCCGATGATGAGCTCCATCCAGAACAAAACGTTCAACATGGAAGCCTTCAAAAAAATGACGGAACCCCAGGTATACAAAGACCTGATGGATAAACTGTTCGGATTTATGCCGGAGCATACCGCACAATACATCCAGAACTTCAGCAAAATGATCCAGGACAACCTGAAGCAGGCAGGTGCATTTGGCAACTATGGCCAGATGAAATCCATGATGAACAACATGATCCCGGGCTTCAACCAAAACGAAGCGATGGAATTCATGCTCGGTGGATACAACAATATGCGCAATTCCCTGAACAGCATCTTCAGCCCAATGGGCAAGATGATGGGCCAGAACGACTTTACCAAAAACATTGCAGACTGGAACGAACTGTCCGACAAACTGGTAGCCTTTAGCATCAAAAATGCAGAAATGCAATATATGATCTATGAAAAAGGTACTAAGATCATGGATAAAGTCGCTGAGTCTATCGTGAACAAACAAGAGAACGGCGAAGAAGTCGGCAGCATCATGGCCCTGTACCAGGAGTGGCTGAACATCAGCGACAGCGAATTCGTTACCCTGTTTGAAAGCGACGAATATTCGCAGGTAATGGCGGATGTAGCCTCTTTGAAAATGAAGATCGGCAAAGAAATGGACACCCTGATCGAAAAATCACTGAGCAACGTCCCTGTAGCGACACGCAGCGAAGTGGAAGAACTGCACAAAGCGATCTACGACCTGAAAAAACAGGTACGCCAGCTGGAGAAAATGATGGAGATGGAAGAAGAAACAGAAGAAGTTGCAGCGCCGAAGCCTGCTGCAAGGAAGAGCACAAAGAAATAAGATACAGACCAACACATACGCAAAAGCCGTCGCATCCGCTGACGGCTTTTGTATTTTAAAGGCGGCAAACCTTAATCAATGATTGTAACCTCAATATTAAGGAATTATTAAGTCTCGGTTATTTCTTTCCGGTCAGGCCTGGCCGGGTTACTTTTGCAAAAAATTATCCGCAGCACATGCGCCTCAGGTTTTTTGTATTGATCTTCCTGCTCAGCAGCCCCTCTTTATTCGCCCAGCGTTTCCTGACCGATATGATGGACACCACCACAGCCCAGGGAAAAGGCTTGTACCCGATCTTTAACGAGCATGACCGTATGCGCTTTGGCGGCTATATGCAGCCGCAGTACCAGATGACGGAGAGCAACGGGGTCAAAAGCTTTGAAGGCGGGGATTTTGCGCCCAACACCGCCAACCGCTTTATGCTGCGCAGGGGCCGCTTCCGCATCGACTATTCCCATTTCAACGACAAACAACAGCCACTGGCTTTCTTTGCCTTCCAGTTCGACGGTACGGAAAGAGGCGTGAATATCCGTGATTTCTGGGGCCGTTTTTTTGAAAACAAGCTGCAGTTGTTCTCTGTTACCGCAGGGATGTTTGCACGCCCTATGGGCTTTGAGGTGAACCTGTCTTCTTCCGACCGCGAATCTCCGGAACGGGGCCGTATGTCGCAGATCCTGATGAAAACCGAAAGGGACCTGGGGGTAATGCTCACTTTCGATCCCCGCCGGAAAAATTTCCCCATCAAATGGCTGAAAGCCGACCTGGGTATCTTTAACGGGCAGGGTTTGGCCGGTCCGGCAGACTACGACAACCATAAGGACCTGATCGGGCGGATCGGCATGAAGCCGTACAGGATCAATAAACGGGGCTGGAAGTTCAGCGCTTCAACCTCATACTACCTGGGCGGCATCACCAGCCAATCGGCCAACATTGCGCAGGTATCCGGAGCGGGTGCCGCTGCACGTTTCCTGGTCGATTCTTCCGCAGGCAATTTTAATAAGGTCACACCACGCCGTTACTGGGGCGCCGATGCACAATTGCGGATCCCGAATAAGAAAGGAGCTACGGAATTCCGGGCAGAATTCATTACCGGGAAACAGACAGCTACCTTCGGCAGCAGCGAAACACCAGGCACCTATCCCGTCACCACTGCCGGAGCACCCCAGACACTTTATACACGTAACTTTAGCGGGGCGTATTTTTACTTCCTGCAGCACCTGGGTACAGACCGCCTGCAACTGGTATTGAAATACGACTGGTACGACCCGAATACAAAAGTGAAAGGAAATGAGGTGAATGCCAAGAACGGGTTTTCGGCGGCAGATATCCGGTTCAATACATTCGGGGGCGGATTGGTGTACCTGATCAATGCGCACGTGAAAGCAACGGCATACTATGCCCGGGTACAGAATGAAACCACACAGATCACCGGTTACACCAACGACGTAAAGGACAATGTATTAACCCTGCGCGTACAATATCGTTTTTAAAAAAGACCTTAAGGTTACGTTATTATTAAATCGCCCGGAAAAGAAATCACACTACACATTACGCACTACTTTTACATTCCAAAAAACACACCACAAAAAAGCAGATCATGGGTCTAAATTCTTTCGTAAAATTCTTTACGCCAAAAGACAGGGTTTTCTACAGTTTATTTGAAGAAGTGGCCGTAAACCTGGCCGATATGAGCCGAATCTTCCAGGAGGCTATCCACGAGCAGGATCAGAAAAAAAGAGACCAGATGCTCAGTACGCTCGAGGATTATGAGCATAAGAATGATGACTCGACACATCGCCTGTTTATCGAGTTGGGACAAAACTTCATCACCCCCTTCGACCGGGAAGACATCCATTACCTGGCCACCGCGCTGGACGATGTAGCGGACTATATCTGGGCGTCTGCCAAAAGGATCGTCAATTACAACATTGAAGAGATCAACGATACGATGCGCCAGTTCTCCATCGTCATCAACAAATCGGTGCAGGCCCTGCAGGTAGCCATCAAAGACCTGCGGAACATGAAAGATCTCAAAGCCATTACAGAAGCCTGCGTAAAGGTGAATAGTTTTGAAAACGAAGCGGACGACCTGCTGGACACTGCGTTGAAGCAATTGTTCCTGCTGGAGACCAATGCAATAGAACTGATCAAAAGAAAAGAACTGTACCAGGATATGGAGATTGTGACCGACAAATGCGAAGACGCCGCAAATGTGATCGAATCCATCATTATCAAATACTCTTAATCTCCCGGTTCTTAAATCTTCTTTATGACGACATTGCTGATAGTCATCATTGCCCTTGCGCTTATATTCGATTACATCAACGGTTTTCACGACGCGGCCAACTCCATTGCTACAGTGGTTTCCACAAAGGTGCTTTCGCCTTTCCAGGCCGTAGTGTGGGCTGCCTTCTTCAACTTCGCTGCCTTTTTTATTTTTAAAGATCATGGTGTGGCCAATACCATTGCCAAAACGGTACACGAAGCAGACATTACCTTACCGGTGATCCTGGCGGGGCTGATAGCCGCCATTGCCTGGAACCTGCTGACCTGGTGGTTCGGTATTCCCTCCAGCTCTTCCCATACGCTGATCGGG
Organism: Chitinophagaceae bacterium; assembly: GCA_016786525.1. Classification (GTDB taxonomy): domain Bacteria; phylum Bacteroidota; class Bacteroidia; order Chitinophagales; family Chitinophagaceae; genus Rurimicrobium. The sequence goes on along the minus strand of JAEUVW010000278.1, from coordinate 1,381 downwards.
GGCTTTGCCGGTGCGGCCATTGCCCATGCCGGTATCCATGCCATTGAGCTGGGCACTATTGCCAAAATCGCCAGCTTTATCTTCCTGGCGCCGTTGGTCGGTATGGTCATGGCCTTTATTATTTCACTCTGGTTCCTCAATTCCTTCCGCAAGGGAGCTTTGCCCAAGATCGCCTCTTTGCTGATCATTGCCGCCACCATCTTCTTTGTCTACAACTCCTTTGAGACCAACAGCAGCAAGATCATGGGGATCAAGAAAACGGAGATGACGGAAAAAGGCCTGGAAATCAAAGACATCCCGAATAAGACCCCTGCACAGATGATGGGACTGAAAAAAGGGGATGTGATCCTGGATATAGATGGCAACAAGATCGCCGATATCAAGGAATTCAACAAGATACTGCGCTCGCACAAATACGGCAGCCCGATCACCTTCTCTCTCATCCGCAAAGATGAGCCTAAAGCGATCAATACCACATTCCAGCCGCGTTTTGAATCGGAGTATGTAAACCTGATGCTGTATGGCGAAAACGTAAAATGGCTGCTGATCGGGTTTATCCTGATCTCGATCTCTTTGTTTACCCTGTTCCTGAGCAGCCTGAACTATGCACAGAGCGAACGCTGGTTCAAACGGATGCAGCTGGTTTCTTCCGCAGCGTTCAGTATCGGGCATGGCGGTAACGACTCGCAGAAGGTAATGGGTATCATTACCGTTGCGCTGATTGCCGGCAACCAGATCACCAGCTTTGACCAAATGCCCAACTGGGTGCCTTTGTCCTGCTATACGGTGATCGCCCTGGGTACTATGAGCGGTGGCTGGAAGATCATCAAAACCATGGGTTCGCGGATCACGAAAGTAACGCCGTTCGAAGGTGTTGCCGCCGAAACGGCCGGAGCGCTGACCCTCTTCATTACCGAAATGCTGAAGATACCGGTGAGCACTACCCATACCATTACCGGTTCCATTATCGGGGTGGGCGCCACCAAAAGGCTGTCTGCCGTACGCTGGGGCGTTACGATCAACCTGCTCTGGGCCTGGATACTGACCATTCCTGTAAGTGCGGTGATGGCCGCAGGGGTCTATGGCATCATCTCTTTATTCCTCTGATTTTATTGCTTTGACCGCAAAAGGCACAAACGATATCGTTTGTGCCTTTTGCATCTTAAGTATGGGCCAGAAATACCAAAGCACCGCTCTAAGAGGGTGCTGTGATAAGGTATAGGGGTGTTTTCAGGTGAACGCCGGCAGCGCCGGTTTCGAGTAAAGTAGGGGCTTCGGAAAAATAATAGGGATATATTTCGTGAGCGGGTTATTTACTTTTTCTGCGTTCTGATATAATAGACGCAGAATCAATTCAAAACGTTGGGTCGAAATCAAAAAA
>JAEUVW010000268.1 GCA_016786525.1 Chitinophagaceae bacterium | reverse complement strand
CACAAAGTGCATTTCGTAGGTACCGGGTATATTCTTCTCTATTTCGGCGACTACCCCCTGCATGCGCTCAAAGCGGTTTCGGGCATACATAGAGTCATGGCCGCTTGTAATGTGTGCGTAGCGGTTGGCCCGGTAATAGTTGAGCCAGGCGTTGGCATTGGTCTTGTCTTTATCCAGCTCCTTTTTCCAGAGCGCGATCTGCCGGATATAAAATTCATTGGGTTTCACCACTTGTGCATGGCTGTAGATTTGCTCGGCTTGCTGTGCCCCGGCCGTGTGTCCTGCCAGGATGATCAGGGCAGAACAAAGATATTTTAAGTTCATTTTCGTGTCTTTTTTAAAGTTGTGTCTGTTGCTTGCGGGCCCGTATCTAATACACGCAGGCGGGCCCGGCGTTCAAAAAGAAGGTATAAAAAAAGCGCAGCCGTACAGGTGCGCTCCAATATGCGTTTAGTTGTATAGCCTACAATATATGCCCTTTATCCCCCGCGATCAGCGCCTCCCAGTATTCTGCACCACGGCGGGTATGGGGAATTACGATCGTTCCGCCGACGATATTGGCAATGGCGAACACTTCGTACACTTCTTCTGTGGTCAGGCCCTGCTCATGGCATTTGCCCAGGTGGTATTTGATGCAATCGTCGCAGCGCAGCACCATACTGGCCACCAGGCCCAGCATCTCCTTTGTCTTCACGCTCAGGGCGCCCTCGGCATAGGTATTGGTGTCCAGGTTAAACAGGCGGTTGATGACCTTATTCTGTTTGCCCAAAATGACTTCGTTCATTTTGCTGCGGTAAGCATCGAATTCTTTGATCAGGGGGTCCATTTCTTATCGTTGAGTAAGGATCAAAAATAGTAAAGAAAAGTATGGAGCTCCGTTAAACTTTCTTATTTTCGGACATTCAAAAAAGTACCGGGATATATTTATGACTGATTGGGCACAACTTGATGACGCAAGCCTTTTAGCCGCCTTTAAGAAAGAGGCGACCAAAGAACGTGCTTTTTCGGAACTGATCAGGCGCTACCAGGAACGCCTGTACTGGCATATCCGCAGGATGGTTGTACACCATGAGGATACAAATGACATTCTCCAGAATGTATTTATCAAAGTGTGGAAAAACCTGGCAGAATTTCGCGAAGAAGCCAATTTTTATACCTGGCTGTACCGCATCGGCACCAATGAGACCCTCACTTACCTGGACCAGCAAAAGCGCCGGAGCTCTGTCACGATGTCGGAGGATGAGGAAGGAAACGGCCTGGCCAACAGGCTGAAAGCAGAGCAGGGCTATGACGCCAATAAGATAGAGTGGAAACTGCAGCAGGCCATCCAGACCCTGCCCGAAAAACAAAGGGTGGTCTTCAACCTGAGGTATTACGATGAAATGCCTTATGAAAAAATGTCGGAAGTATTGGGTACTTCTGAGGGTGCCTTAAAGGCCTCCTACCACCATGCGGTGAAAAAAATAGAAGCTTTTCTGAAGGAACTTTAAACTTTTGACGTGACAAACAGTCTGAATACTATGAAACGGGCAGAACATATACAAACGGAATTAAATGAACTGAGGGCAGTGATCCTCAGCAATTTAGCGCCTGAAATGCCGTATGCTGTACCCAATGGATATTTCAGTGCTTTCGCAGATGAGGTTTCTGATCTGGTGAAGATCAGCGAAATCACTGATCCCCCGTTATCCTGGGATAAAAAGATGCCATTCGAGGCTCCCGGCCCTGCTTATTTTGAAAGCTTTGCGGCGCAGGTAGTGGCAAAGGTGCAGGAGGCTCCGGAGCTGAGTAAAGAAAATCCTTACACCGTACCCCAGGGTTATTTTGATACCTTACCGGGTATCATTGTGGCCCGGGCCAAAGGACAAGCCGGCGCCAAAAAGCGCGTGCCCCTGTTCCGCACCGCCCGTCTGGCAGCATCAATGGCTTTCATTATCCTGGCCGGTTTCGGTGTGATGAAAATGAACAGCGGCTCTTCAAACCAGTTGAGTCATGTCTCTCAATCGGAGATCAACCAATATATCAGCGCCAACCTCGATGATTTTGATACCGACCTGATCATCAACGGCTTAGCCAGTGCCAAAACGAATAAAACAATAGAATTATCAGATATTGAGATCAAAGCTTACCTGGATGAGACGGGATGGAATTAGTGTTTAAGCCTTTGCGACAAATGAAGAACGTAATGAAACAGATTATTTTAATAGTAACCATTGCCCTGTTTGGCCTGCAGGTACAGGCGCAGGGAGATGGTTCGGGCAGGGTACGCACCATGCGTGTCAATTATATTACCGAAAGGCTGCATTTGCCGCCGGATCAGAATGCCCGCTTCTGGGCTGTGTACAACCGGTATATGGATGAGCGGAGCGCCCTCAGGGGCACTTATAAAAACCAGTTCCGGTCCAACGGCAAGGCGCACATGAACCAATATGCAGCCAACCGCTTTGTAGATGACAACATCGAGTACAAAGAAAAGGACCTGGAGTTGAGTAAAAAGTACAAAGATGAATTGCTGAAAGTGATCAGCGCAGAGCAGCTGGCAGATGTGTACCAGGCCGAGCGGGACTTTAAGAAAATGCTGATTGAAACCTTAAAGGACAAATAAGCAGCCGGCCCTAGTCCGTAAGAGGCACAGAAAGCTCAAAAACACTGCCCCCGGGCTTGTTGTCCCTGAGTACAATATTACCTTTCAGGTAAGTCATAATTTTTTTCGTCAGGTACAGGCCCAGCCCTGTACCTTTTGTTTTGCGGGTATCTTCGTTGCCGACGCGGTAGAATTTTTCAAATACCTTCTTCTTTTCCTCCTCCCTGATACCCGGCCCCTGGTCTTTGATACAGATCAGGGCTTTGCGCTGCTGTGTCTGCAGGACTACAGTTACGGGCTGGTCTGCGGGCGTGTACTTCACAGCATTTTCCAGCAGGTTGTTGATGGCAAGCTGCAGCAGCATCCTGTCTGTTTCTGCCGCAACACGCTCTTCGATCTGCGCCACAAAGCGGTTCGGGTACCGCATTTTATAGGCGTCAAAGCAAGACTGTACCAGGCCGCTCAGCGACACCTTCTCCCAGTCTCTTTCGTACTGGCCGCCTTCCATCTGTGAGGCGATGAGGATATTGTTGCACAGTTCGTGCAGGCGGTCTGCCTCGGTAACACAGCGATGCAGCAGCTCGGCCTGCTTTTGTTCGTCCAGTTTATGCTTTTGCAAGGTCTGCAAAGTCAGTTTCATGGCTGCAATAGGCGACTTCAGCTCGTGGGTGACGGAGAGCATAAAATTGTTTTGCTGGCGCGACAGCCTGTTGCTGAAACGATGGGTGGTGTATACGATGGAAGAGCCCACCAGGATCACGAACAGGAAGGTAAGCCCTTCTCCCAGGTATTGCTTGCTTCGTTTTGATTTGCGCAGGCTGATCTCTTCCTGAAGCCGTTCGTACTTGACCGGGTAAACCGAAGCATCCATGCTTTCGCGCAATGCGACCATCTCCTTATCGTAGATCACACGGCTTTGCTTCTCGAGGCTGAGCCACCAAAACGACAAGGCCGCTATGATGTAGGCCAGCAGCAATACATGGATAATACTCTGGAACTTCATCGGCTTTAGGAGATCGGTTTGGGCCGCTCTGCCGCTTTGCGCTCAGAACTCTTTTCAATACGAAGTCCGGTATGCAGTACCTCGGGCAGGCTTTGCTCTCTCATGTTCTGTTCCAGCTTGATCTCATAGCGTCCCGCTTTGCGGAACAGGTCGTCGAAACTTGATTCGGAGACGGTAACCAGATCATCCGTTACCGGTATGGCCTTATGATCCAGTACGATCATACGCCGTTGTTCATAGATTTCCCCCATGCCCATACCCAGCCAGCGGCCCTGTGCATTGGCCAGGGGAACCTCCACCCTTGTTTTGCGGAACACAGAGTCTCCCGGGCTTTTGACCAGTATATTCATCCAGATATTGGCATAGGGATAATTGTTGGTATGCCGTATGATGAAAAAAACATTGTAGTGAATACCGGTATCGGTGATCTCCACCACAAAATCCGGTTTAAATTCATAGGCCCATTTGTTGGCAGGTACGGCATACGACTTCTGGTAATAGGGAGAAGAAACGCAACCGGAAAGCAGCTGCAAACCCAAAATAAAAACGAAGGCAATTCTCTTCATCTTAATGCTTTATGTTGTTTAATTGATCACAGCACGTTTAACACCTGCTCCTTGGCTTTTTCCAGCTGGTCTTTCATATTCACAATGATCTTCTGGATATCGGCGTCATTGGCTTTCGAGCCCAGGGTATTGATCTCGCGTCCCACCTCCTGCAGTACAAAGCCGAGTTTTTTGCCCTTGATCTCCTCGCTGTTGCCCAGTATTTCCCTGAAATAGTTGCAATGCTGCACCAGCCGGATCTTTTCTTCAGAGAAATCAATTTTCTCAATGTAATAGATCATTTCCTGCTCCAGCCGGTTCTTGTCTATATTGGCTGCAGCCACCCAATCTTCCAGCGAAGTATTGATACGGGCCCGCATTCTTTCGATCCGCAGAGGCTCATAAGGCAATATCTGTTGCAGGTTCTGTTCGATATTGCTGATGCAGTTGCCCAGGTCTTCAGCCAGGCTTTCGCCTTCTACCTTGCGGTGCAGGCGCAGCTTTTCCACAGCAGTGACAATCACTTCCCTGATCGCCAGCCAGTCATTTTCCGGCAGGGCATCCTGTTCCGCACTGACCACTTCGGGCATCCCCATCAGGGTAGCTAAAATGTTCTCCTGCGAAAGGCCGAGTTGTGCCGCGATATCGCTGATGCCCCGGTAATAACTGAGTGCCAGGTTGGTATTGATGGACATGGGTTTGGAGACGCCATCCTGCTTTACCTGTATGGTAATATCTATTGTGCCCCTGCCCAGCCTGTTGTTCACCAGGCTCCTGATCTCGTGTTCGTAGGGGCGCAGCAATGGGGCAATACGCGTGTTGAGGTCGGACTGCTTGCCATTCAGCGACTTTATCTCCGCCACTACCTGGTAAGCGCCGACAGCAGCTTCTTCCCTGCCAAAACCTGTCATCGAATACAGCATAAATATTTATCGTGCGTTAAGTCTACAAAAGTCTGTAAAGGAAGTTTAAAAACCCTATTTATTTTGAAATAATATGAACGTTTGGCTCTTTGCGGTCTTATATTCGCACGAATTTTATTAAAACATATTCGTGAATAAATATAATAATATCTTTACTGATAAAATTGTAGTCTACATTTCCTGCGCAGTCTTTCTCACCCTGTCGGTGCTTTTTTATAAAGAACGAATTGCCTTTGCTGATACGGCAGCTTACGTGTCGCATATCATTGCCCGGAATTCTTTTGAAATAGCCATGCACAGCCGTTTTGTCGGTGGGCTGGCTCAGATACTGTTGTACCTGGGCATCAAGCTGGGCCTGCCGCTGAAGGCACTGATGATCCTGTATTCCGTCAATTTTGCCCTCATCCCGGTGCTCTGCGCACTTATTTCCATACGCTGGTTCAAAGAAACCCGTACGGCCTGGAGCATCCTGATGTTCTATACCCTGATGAGTTTCTATATGTTCTATTACCCGGTAAGTGAATACCAGATAGGGCTCTGCCTGTTCCTTTTCTATATAGGCTTGTATCATCATTACCAGGCCGGCGGGGTAAAAACTTTCGTTTTTGTACTGCTCAGCCTGCTGCTGATCCCCAGTGTCATTTTCTGCCACCCGCTGGCAGCCCCCGTCTTTATCAGCTGGATCATTTTCCAGCTTTGCTGTGAACCGGGCCAAAAGAGGTCTATCGCCCTTGTTGCGATAAGCGGAGTGGCTGCATGGATCGTTAAGCGCAGCTTTTTTTCCATTGAGTATGAAGAACAGAAAAGTAATGTCGCCGACAACTTCCTGAAATTTTCTTTTGACGAACTGACGCAGGAATTGGGCAGGTCTTCCCTGAAGTTTATCGTACAGGACTATTTCCTGCTGATCATTCTTTCCATAGCTACAATTGTCGTGCTCATCTGGCAGCATAAGAAAATGGCGGCGATCCTGTTCCCGTTGATCCTGATCGGCTGGTGGGTACTGGTGACCGTTTCTTTTATGAATGACCGCTATGACCATTATTACGAACATATGTACCAGGCTATTCCTTTGTTTGTAGCCCTTGGCTTCTGTTCTTTTGTATTGCCAGTGCTGCCGGCCTGGCCCCGGGCTCTCGTGGTAACTGCCGTAATGGCCATCTCCTTTGCCAAGATCATCAACGGGCAGGGTTGGCTGGCCGAGCGTTTTGCCTGGATGAACCGCTGCTTTAAAATGATGGATACTTTGCACTGCAAAAAAGCGATCTTTACACAAGAGCATATACCCGGCGGTAGATATTGCATGGCATCCTGGTCTCTGCCTTACGAGGCTTTGCTGATCAGTTCCCTGGACGGTCCGCAACAAAGTAAAGTGATCCTGATGAAAGGCAATATGGAAGATGCCCTGAAAGTGCAATATGAAGTATTGGATATCGATCCCGATCCGAATCCGGCTTACCCTGTGCTGGGAGAAAAATATTTCCGCATTACTGGTGAGCAATACTGTATTCCGCAAACAACACTAGATATACCGGCGATAGAATACCTGAAAACAGGGAAAAAGAACTAACATACACTTACACGTCCAGACAATGAACCAGACAGCATCAAGCAATGCGCTTTCCCTGGAGAACATCCAGAATTTTGAAGGCAAATACCCCAAACAACTATGGGCCCTGTTCTTTACCGAAATGTGGGAACGTTTTTGTTTTTACGGCAACAGGGGTATGCTCACGATATTCATGGTCGACATCCTCCTCATGACAGAGAAGGATTCCAACCTGAAGTACGGAGCCATCCAGGCCTTTGTGTATGCCTTTACTTTCCTCGGGGGCCTGCTCGCAGACAAAATACTGGGCTTCCGAAAGTCTCTGGTGTGGGGCGGTATCCTGATGGTGCTGGGCAGCGCCGTGCTGGGCTTCAGCGCCAAAGAGTTTTTCTATGTCGGCATCTGCCTGATCATTGTCGGTACCGGCTTCTTTAAGCCCAACATCTCGACGATGGTAGGAGAACTCTATAAGGAAGGAGATAACCGGCGGGATGCCGGCTTTGGACTGTTCTACTCCGGCATCAATATCGGTGCTTTGTTTGGCGGTGCGATCTGCGTTTGGGTAGGGAAAAATTATTCCTGGAACCTCGCCTTTGGCTTGTCCGGCGTCTTTATCCTGCTGGGCCTGGTGGTCTTCCTGATGACAAAGAAGAACCTGGGCCCCATCGGCCTGCAACCTGAGCACAGTACAGGAAATGAAAAAGCTCTGAAGCTTAAGGAAAAGCTGGTCTATGCCGGCTCTATTGCCGTATTGCCGCTGGTGTACCTGATGATCACCAATACCCGATACACCGATATATTCATGTATATCGTAGGGCCAGTGACGCTTGTCTATTTGTTTTATGAAATGTCCAAACTCACTGCTGCACAGAATAAAAAAATGATCGCGGCGATGATCTTCATTGTCTTCTCTATATTCTTTTGGGCATTTTTTGAACAAAGTGGCGGATCGCTGAACCTGTTTGCCAAAGACAACCTGCACTCCCAGCTCGCATTTTTCAACATAGACCCCAACGTGGTGAACAATTCCTCCAATTCATTTTTTGTGGTGTTGTTCAGCCCTATCGTAGGGCTGCTCTGGCTGGCCCTGGCGAAGAAAAAGATCGAACCCAATGCGGTCGTGAAGTTTGGCCTGGGCTTCCTGTTCCTGGCCGGTGCTTTCTACCTGTTTTATTACACCCGCTTTTTCGTGGATGCAAACGGCAAAACCTCGTTGAACATCTTTACCATGGCCTATCTTGTCATTACGTTCGGGGAACTGTGCCTGTCGCCGATCGGTTTGTCACTGATGACGAAACTGGCGCCACGCAAGCTGTGGGGCATGATGATGGGTATGTGGTTCCTGGCCAGTGCCTACGGCCAGTATGCCGCCGGCCTGCTGGGTGCGGATATGGCAGATGGTGTTGAAAAATTATCCCTGACCGAGAAGCTGATGATCTACACCGACGGGTATAAAAACCTTGCCTTGTACGCCCTGATCTCCGGCGCAGTACTGATCCTGATCTCCCCCCTGGTGCGGAAGCTGATGCAGGATGTAAAATAAACTTTGTTTAATCCCTGGAAAATGGACTCGAAGAGATACCTGGAACTGTCTGCCGAATATGAGGCCCTGCATGAGCCTGCAGACCGGATCAACAAAATGGTAGAGATGGCCATAGAGCTGCGCAACTATGATGTAGAGCGTGCGCTGGAGCTCAGTGAGGAGATTGAACGGTATTCGGAACAGGAGCATTATAAACTGGGGCTGGGCCGGGCCTACAATATACGGGGCTGGTGCTACTGGCAGCAAGGGAATTACGACCAGGGCCTTAAAGTCCTCAAGCTGGCAGAGCGTATCGCGCGCGATGTAAAAGACCGTTCCCTGCTGGCCCGCATCTACAACAATTTCGGGCACATCTACCGCGATATCGGCAGCCTGGGCAATGCGCTGACCAATTTTGAAAACGCGCTGGCGCTGAATGAGCGGCAGGGCGACCTGGCCTCTCAGGCCGTAAACCTGTCCAGTATTGCCTATATCCACTATGACCTGTATGACTATGAAAATGCGCTGGACTTTGCACTGAAGGCCCTGCCGATACTGAAGAATGAAGACAGCATCCACAGGCTGAACCTGCTGTACCATATCCTGGGCAATATCTACTTCAAACAGAATGAACTGCAGGAAGCCCTGGGCTACTTCGAAGAAAACCTGCAGCACTCAGACGTAGCCACGGGTATACACGCCCTGTCCCTGAGCGGTATCGGGAAGGTGAACTACAAACTACAAAATACCGAGCAGGCCAAGTACTACCTGCTCCAGGGCATGAAGGAAGCCGATGAGATCGGGCAACTGGAAGTACAGATATCCTGCCGCTACTACCTGGCGCTGATTGAAATGGAGTACAACAAGTATGTACAGGCGGAAAAGATATTGCTGTATGCGATGGAGCTGGCCGGGCAGTATAAGCGGCGGCACGACGAAATGAGCCTGCACGAAACCCTGAGCGATCTCTATGACAAAATGGGGAATATCCCCAAGGCCTTTACACACCTGAAAACATTTGAAAAACTCAAAGAAGAGATCTTCCAGCAAACGACGCTGAATAAGCTGAGCAACCTAAAAATAAGACAGCAGGTAGAGTTGGCCAATAAAGAGAAAGAAGTAGCCGAAAAAACGGCACAGCTCAAACAGCAGTTCCTGGCCAATATGAGCCACGAGATTCGTACCCCGATGAACGCCATTGTCGGCATTACGCAACTGCTGATCCAGAAGCATCCCACACCGGAACAGATGCGCTACCTGGACGCCATCAGTAAGTCGGCAGACAACCTGCTGGTCATCATCAACGACATCCTCGATATTGCCAAGATAGAGGCCGGAAAAATGACGATCGAAGAAACCGGCTTTTCGTTGCGCGAAGTGGTGGAAACCCTGCGGGACATGCTGCAGCTGAAAGCAAAAGAGAAAGGGATTGAGCTTAAGGTTTCAATCGACGAACACATCCCTCCTACCCTGCTTGGCGACCCGACAAGGCTGCAGCAGATCCTGCTGAACCTGGCCG
>JAEUVW010000254.1 GCA_016786525.1 Chitinophagaceae bacterium | reverse complement strand
GCAGGTGGTACCAAATACGGTGCTTTGCCGATGAAGCGTGCACTGGCCCTTTCCGTGAACAATGCGGCTTTATTCCTGATCAAGCAAGTGGGGCAGAATGCCTTTATCGACTTTATCCATAAATGCGGTATCGAAGCAGACATCGTGAACCAGCCTTCCATAGCCCTGGGGGTTTCCGACATTTCACTGTATGAAATGCTGCGCGCCTATACGATGTTTCCGACCGGGGGTATCAATACCCAGCCAATCTTTATTTCCAAGATAGAGGACAAGAACGGCAACCTGCTGAAATCGTTTGTAGCCGAGCAAAAAGAGATCATCAATGCGAATACGGCTTTCAAAATGGTGCGCTTGATGCGCGGTGTAGTCGATGGCGGTACAGCCGGAAGACTGCGCCACCGTTACAACATCACGAGCGAGATCGCGGGTAAAACCGGTACAACGAACAGCCAGGCAGATGCCTGGTTCCTGGGGTACACACCGCAGATACTGGCCGGTGCCTGGGTGGGCTGCGACGACCGTTACCTGCGTTTCAGTTCTGAAGCATTGGGCCAGGGTGCGGCATCGGCGCTCCCGATCTGGGCTTATTTTATGAAGCGCTGCTATGCCGACAAAACCCTGAACATTAAAGCAGATGCCAAGTTTGAAGAGCCGGCCAATTTCGACGATTGCGGCGGTACCTACGACCAGACCAGCCTGGAACGCAATGGTGTGAATGCCGCGCAAAGCAGTGGCAGCGACGGAAATTCCGGGGAGGAGCCAATAGAAGAAACAGGAACCGTTCCGGAAAACGAATGGTAAAGAGCGGAGTAAAAACAATTCATGAAGCGTAAAATCATCAACGATCCGGTACACGGATTTCTCAGTTTCCCCGAAAAGGAGATCCTGACTATAATAGATCATCCCTGTTTTCAACGATTAAGGAACATTATGCAGATGGGCGTTGCCCATTTTGTATACCCCGGTGCCGTGCATACCCGGTTCCTGCATTCTCTGGGTGCCTGCCACCTGATGGGGCGGGCCCTGGATGAGCTGAAAGCAAAAGGATTTGACCTTTCGCCCCAGGAAAGAACAGCGGCACGCCTGGCCATATTGCTGCACGATGTGGGGCACGGGCCCTTTTCGCATGCCCTGGAAAATTCCCTTTTGGGCGGTATCGGCCATGAGGATGTATCGAAAGTGATCATTAAAAAACTGAACCGCGAACTGGGGGGCATGCTGGATACGGCAGAGCAGATCTTTGATTATTCCTACCCGGAGAAATACCTGCACCAACTGGTGTCCAGCCAGCTGGACGTAGACCGCCTGGACTACCTGAGCCGCGACAGCTTTTATTCCGGTGTGTCGGAAGGGGTGATCGGCTGCGACCGTATCCTGAAGATGCTCACCATCAGCAACGGAGAGCTGGCCGTAGAAGAGAAAGGGATTTATTCGATTGAAAAATTTATCATAGCACGGCACATTATGTACTGGCAGGTGTACCTGCACAAAACGGTGCTGGGCGCAGAATTGCTGCTGGTCAACATCCTGAAGCGTGCAAAAGAACTGTATGCGGCGGGCGAACAATTGCCGGCCAGTCCCGCTCTTACCTTTTTCCTGCAGCACACCATCAGCAAAGCGCAGCTGGAATCAGAACCGGAGGTTATCGACCGCTTCTGTGAACTGGACGATGCCGATATGATCATTGCGGTACGTTTCTGGGCTTCAGCACCCGACAGGGTGTTGGCCACTTTGTGCCGCATGTACCTGCAACGCAGATTGTACAAAGTGATCTTCGATGCAGAAAACGAAGAGGTATTACTGCAGCAAAAAAAGACTGAATCACAGCAGGTGCTTGGCTTTACCGACGCCGAAATGGCCTACTTTGTATTCTCCGGTACCACATCCAACAATACCTACAACGCTACCGACGCGCGCATCAACATTGCCCTGAAAGACGGTACCGTACGCGACCTGGCGCAGATGCAGCATTCGCTGGTCAACGATAAAGTGGCACAGACAGTGACCAAACGCTATCTCTGCTACTGGAAATCGGGCAATTAGTCAATTGGTCAATTCGGTAATTGGTCAATTCGACAATTTGAAAATTTGAAGATGAATTGTGAATGTGAAGCGTGTGGGAAATGTGCCGGATCTAAGCAGGGGCATGAAGATAGTGCGTCCAAGCGGGTTTCCCTCCCTGGAGGGCTTAGGGATGGGCGTTAAGCACACGGGTAATTGAAGATGCAATTGCTGCAAATCATTGTTTGAGAATTTTGCCACGCTGGCTTATGGTATTCCCGTTCATGATCTGGAAATAATAACAGCCTTTTGCCCAGGTCGCAACATCCAGTGTGATTTCCTTCGTAAAAGTTTTGCTTAAAAGCATCCTGGAACTGATGTCGTAAATTTTTATTTCCAAAGGCCTGCTGGCCGTCCGCATTTTGATGTAAACTTCATCCTGAGCAGGGTGCGGAAAAACGCTTACCCCTTCGGAAAAGTGCTCTTGTATATCCAGGCTTGCACTCAGCGAAACATCATCAATGTAAATATAAGACCGGGACCCGGGACTAGGCAGATCCTTTACTCTTGCCGTGTCTATACTGTAATCATCAACGAAATTTCCAATGACAATATACTGCTCTCCGCCCCTGGCTACATATGAGCCACGAACAGGAATCCAGTTGCCCGTATCGCTCAGATATCCGCCGGAGTTGCTGATTTGAGGAGAAAAAGGAAGTGTAACGGTATAAGGCAATCGTATGATGGCTGTGTCTGAAAAATAAACGCCTAAATCTCTTGTTGACACCTCAGACCATTTTTCAGCCAGGCTGACATACATTTCAAAATCATACT
>JAEUVW010000252.1 GCA_016786525.1 Chitinophagaceae bacterium | reverse complement strand
CTGAAGGCGGTACCTCCCGGCACATTTGCTGCTGAGCCCGCTACCACGGCCAAAAAATAAAGGCACTTCTGCTTACAGAGGCGCATAGCAAACAACATTGTTCATTAAACAAAGCTCATACCAATGGCTGAATTAGATACCTCCAGTGGAGGAGGGCATAAGAAAGGCGGGGTCAAAAAAGCGAAAAAGCTCTCCACGAGAATAGATTTGACTCCAATGGTGGATCTGGGATTCCTGTTGATTACCTTCTTCATATTTACGACGACCATGTCTAAACCAAAGACTATGGAGATCAATATGCCGTTCAAGGATCCGAATCAACCGGTCGATACCAAGAGTAAAGTAAAAGAAAGTACCGCGCTGACCATCCTGCTGAGCAAAGACCATCGCGTGTACTATTACGAAGGTATCGGTTCCGATGCAACCCAGCCGCCTAAAGTAGAAGTGACCAATTTCAAAACACCCGGTATCCGCCAGGTCATCATCGACAAGAAGAAAAAAGTGGAAGCTTTGGTGCGCTCCGGCGCCTTGTCGCCTACAGATAAAACGACTGTGCTGATCAAACCTGATGTCAACAGTACCTACGAAGACTTCGTCAATATCATTGATGAAATGTCGATCAACGGTATCCAGGTGTATGCAATCGTAGATATCTCGCCGGTGGATAAGGAGTTTATCGCGCTGACGGAAGCTGCAAACGGTGGCAACTAAACACAACGAATTACCAATTGATTTTTGTTTCTTAATTAAGAATAAGCATAATGGACGTTAATAAAATACTCAAATCTGACTATCTCGACATCGTGTTCGAGGGCCGCAACAAAAGTTACGGTGGTTATGATTTGCGGAAGAAGTACGCACAGCGGATGAAAAAATCCGGCCTGGTGATCGTAGCGCTATGCCTTATCGGACTCGGATACAACGTATTCGCCAACCGTGCCAAAAAGGTTGATGCGCCGCCGCCGGCAACCATTGAAGTAAAGCTGGCCGAACCACCGCCAATCGACGAAACAAAACCACCACCACCGCCGCCGCCATCCGAACCGCCACCACCGGTAAAACCGACGGTGCAGTTTACCCCTCCCGAAATCAAAAAGGATGAGGAAGTAAGGGAAGATGAAAAACCGGCAGAAGTAGAGCAGCTGAAAGACGCTGCCGCAGGTCTGAAAACAGAAGCAGGTGATGTAAACGGTATCGACCCCGGTATCGTTGACAAACCAGGTACCGGAACCGGTATCGTGGAAGCCCCGGCTGCAGAGCCTGAGATCTTCAAAGTGGTAGAACAAAACCCTGAATTCCCCGGCGGAGAAGCCGCATTGTACAAATACCTGGCTGAAAACGTGCGTTACCCCGAAAAGGCAACCAACGCCAACCAACAGGGTACCGTACGTGTGAAGTTCGTAGTGAACGAAGACGGCTCTATCTCCCAGGTATCTGTAGCCCGCGAACTCGGGTTCGGTATGGACGAGGAAGCCAAACGTGTAGTAGCCGGAATGCCGCGCTGGAAGCCCGGCCGCAACAACGGTAAAGCCGTTAAGGTGTACTTCCAGGTTCCGATCAAATTCGTACTGCAGTAAGTACAGACTTTATATTGCCCGACCGGCGCTCACAGAGAGCGCCGGTTTTTTTATGGGTGGCAGCCGGCTTTTTTGTGGACATGCATGAGGTATTTGCTTATATTTGTTTGTACGCTAAAGACCTGATCATGAAAAACACCTTGGCCCTGCTGGCAGGAATGGCACTATGCTTTTCCGTAGAGCGTGGTTTTGCGCAACCGATGTTGTCCGCCAAAATCGGCACCGTTTCACAGGTCGGCCAGACCGTGGAACTTTCTGTTGCCGCTGAAGAGCCCTTTTATTTCGCAGGAAACAGGTATGTGCTGTATGTAGGCATCCACCCTTTTTTAATAGCCCGGCAGACGGATACCGGGGGTAAGGGGTACTTGACCTTCCTGATTCCTGCCAGCGAATTCAGCGCCTTACCAGAAGGGGGAAGGATGTACCTGTCTTATGGAGAAATCGTGGACATGGATGAGTCAGGAGCCAGGGGAGAGGAGCGGGCCTCTGCAGTACCCAACACTTGTAAATACCTGGGTGTCTTTACGGCAAAGATGCTTGTTCATTAATTTCCCCCCTGCAACCCTTTGTCATGAAACCATATCTTCTTTTTGTCCTCTTCTTTTTTGCCTGGTTCTGCACCGGCTTTACGGTTCGGGCACAGGTTACTGCAGACCCCGGGCTGCCGGGGCCGTATGCCGTTGCCCGCGATACATTTGACCTGGGTGATCTTGCTTTTAAACCGCCCAGCTTCCCGGTAAGCGTTGAACTGCGCGGATCGGTTCATTATCCTTCGGGGCTTGCCGGAGGCCCGTTTCCTGTTGTGGTGTTCCTGCACGGCAGGCATGTAACAGCTTACAAGGTGAGCAACCCGTCTGTGGTCAATGGCAAATGGCCACCCGATCCCGGCTTTACCAGCATTACCAGTTTTGAAGGCTACGATTATTTTGCCTCTACCCTGGCCAGCCAGGGCTTTATCGTTATTTCTGTTTCCGCCAATGGCATCAACGCTGCGGATGCAGGCACTTCGGATGCAGGAATGAATGCCCGCGCAGAGTTGGTACAAAAGCACCTTGACCTCTGGAAGGGGTACAATACAGTCGGAGGAACCCCTTTCGGGACGAAGTTCGTGGGTAAACTCGATATGAAACGAATCGGTACCATGGGGCATTCCAGGGGCGGCGAAGGGGTTGTTTTCCATGCCTTACTGAACAGGTCATTGGGTAGCCCGTACGGCATAAAAGCGGTGCTTACCCTTGCCCCGGTAAATTTCTACCGTCAACTGCTCAATGATGTGCCCTTAATGAATATTGCACCGTATTGTGACGGTGATGTGGCCGGCCTGAATGGCGTTCACTACTACGACGATGCCAGGTTCACTACCACGGATACCACGCCTAAATATTCAGTACTCTTACTCGGGGGCAATCATAATTTTTTCAATACAGTATGGACACCGGGTTCTTATAAAGGGGGTGGTGCTTCAGATGATTGGATGGTGTATGCAAACCCTCTTGATCCCTGGTGCGGGAAATCGGCTACCAGCGGCCGCCTGGATACCGGCGAGCAAAAGGCAGCCCTGACTACCTATGGCTGCGCTTTTTTTCGGACACATGTCACCACCGATACCAGCTTTTTACCCATCCTGGAAGTAGAGGATACCCATCCACCGGCTTCCTCAAAGCTGGACAGTAGCCAGGTTTTTGTATCGTATCATGCTCCTTATAAAAAACGCAAAGACATTAACCGGACCAGTGTGGTTTCAAACAGGTTGGTCAATACCTTATCCGGTACGGTGAATTCGGTAGGCATGGTGTCGTCCACTATTTGCGGCGGCAGTATATCCTCCATGCCCAGTTGTATGGGAGGAGGAGGGCTGAAGGAACCTCATGCCGGTACCTCGTCTTTTGATGGCCTGGCTGCTGCTGCATTGCGTTGGAATAACACGTCTGCGTATTATGAAAACGAAATTCCCGGTAGCGATAAGGATGTTACAAAGTACAGAAGCCTCAGTTTCCGTACAGCAGTCAATTACGTTGAAACCTTTCCCGCACGACAGCTTAATTTCAAGGTAGAGCTGGTTGATTCGGCCGGGAAAACCAGTAGCCACAAAGTAAGTTCTGTTAGTCATGCGCTGTTCTATCAACCGGGTACCACCCCAAGTTACCTGCCCAAAGCCATGTTTAATACAGTAAAGATGCCGCTTGACAGTTTTAAAGGCATTAACCATACTAAAGTAAAATCCGTACGCTTTCTCTTTAATGAATCAGATAGTGGTTCGGTATTGGTAAGCGATATTGCCTTCAGCGATATCAGGAAGCAACCCTGCGGTATTGCCGGAGCAGCCTTCAGAGATTCCCTCGGAACGGGGTATACCGTTTACTTTACCGATTCAAGTGAAAAAAATGAGGGGGATTCCCTGGTGTTGAACTGGAATTTCGGCGATAAGGTTTCCGGGTTTAAGGATACCTCCAGTCTCCGAAATCCCAGCCACCTGTTCTCTAAAAGCGGTGTTTTTTCTGTTTGCCTGTACCTTTCTGTGTACAGGGAGAACGGATTGGTCTGCCGCGATACCTTTTGTAAGAATATAGCATTAGGCCCCGTCGGGTTGAACGAAACTCCTACCTATCCGGTCAGTATAGCGCCCAACCCGGCCAGCGACTACCTTCTTGTAAGCGGCGCTATGCCGGGCGATGTGTTGGAACTCTTTACCCAATATGGGCAATCTGTTTTTAAGACAAGCATAGGGCAGACCCGGATCGTGCTGCCTGTGGAATTGAGTGCAGGCCTGTATTTTGCCGTCATCCGTACCGCACATGAAACTATGGTTCATAAAATTGTGCTGAAAAAATAATCGTGCAAAGCCATTATTGACGCTACTTGCAAAGAGTATTCTAAAGGAGCAGAATTGACATAAAAATTTTATGCTTCACCCGTTGTTTGCAAAGATAATTTATTACTTTTCTGCACCTAAACAGGCAACGATGGAAATACTGAATATACGAGTGATGAACGGGCCGAATTACTGGTCGATCCGCAGGCACAAACTGATTGTGATGCTGCTGGATCTGCAGGAGATGGAAGAGCGGCCCAGCAATACGATTCCTGGTTTTAACGGGCGGCTGAAGCAACTGATGCCTTCGCTGTACAGTCATCGCTGTTCGGAAGACGGGCCAGGCGGTTTTTTCTCCCGCCTGGAGCAGGGCACCTGGATGGGGCATGTGATCGAACACGTAGCCCTGGAAATGCAAACCCTGGCAGGGATGGATACAGGCTTTGGCCGTACCCGCAGCAGCGACCGGCAGGGCGTATACCATGTTGTATTCTCCTACATAGAACCCATGGCAGGCGACTATGCGGCAAAGGCTTCTGTTCGCCTGGTGCAGGCCCTGATCGATGGCCATGAATACGACCTGGCAAACGACATACAGACCCTGCGCGAAATCCGGGAAGATGTGCGCCTGGGGCCCAGTACCGGCTCTATTGTCGAAGAAGCGATCAGGAGAAATATACCCTATATCCGGCTCAACAGGAATTCCCTGGTGCAGCTCGGTTATGGCAAAAACCAGAAACGCATACAGGCCACTATAGCCAGTACGACGAGCAGCATTGCCGTGGAGCTGGCCTGCGATAAGGAAGAAACAAAGAACATACTGGAAGCGGCCTCCATACCGGTACCCCGTGGCTACATTGTCAGCGATGAAGCAGAATTGGAGCGCATCGCCACTAAGATCGGTTACCCGATCGTGATCAAACCCGTAAACGGCAACCATGGCAAAGGAGCCACAACGAATATCCTCAATATAGAAGCTGCCAAAGAAGCATTCGAGGCGGCTAAACGGTATTCCCGCAAAGTGATCGTAGAAAAGTTCATTACCGGCAGGGACTTTCGTGTATTGGTCATCAACTACAAATTTGTTGCCGCTGCATTGCGCACACCGGCGGCCGTAAAAGGCGACGGCGTGCATACCGTAGCGGAACTGATTGAGCTGGTCAACCAGGACCCGCGCCGCGGCTATGGCCATGAGAAAGTGCTGACCACGATCAAGATCGACGATGCCGTTCATTTTATGCTCGAAAAGTACGGCTACACACTGGAGTCCGTACCAAAAGAAAATGAAGAGGTCTGGGTAAAGCCGACGGCCAACCTGAGTACCGGTGGTACCTCCGAAGATGTAACCGATGCCGTACACCCGGCGAATGTAGTGATGTGCGAACGCATTGCCCGTGTGATCGGGCTGGATATCTGCGGGGTAGACATCATGGCCGCTAATCTTTCCGAACCCCTGAACGAAACGGGCGGCGCGGTACTGGAAGTGAATGCGGCTCCGGGCTTCCGGATGCACCTGGAGCCCGCAGAAGGCCTGGCCAGGAACGTAGCCGAGCCGGTGATCGATATGCTGTACCCGCAGGGCAGTACGGCACGGATTCCCATTATTGCTGTTTCCGGTACCAACGGCAAAACAACCACTACGCGCCTGATTGCCCATTGTGTCAAAACATCGGGGCATAATGTTGGGTATACCACCACAGACGGGGTGTACATCCAAAACCAGCTGATGGTGGCCGGCGACTGCACCGGTCCTGTTTCGGCCGAGTTTGTGCTCAAGGACCCTACCGTGGATTTTGCGGTGCTGGAAACGGCCAGGGGCGGCATACTCCGGGCCGGTTTAGGCTTTCATAACTGTGATGTCGCAGTCGTCACCAATGTTGCCGAAGACCACCTGGGCATGCATGGGATCGACACCATAGAGAAACTCGCAAAAGTAAAATCAGTAGTGCCCGGTACCGTGTTCCCCGCCGGCTATGCCGTACTGAATGCCGACGATGACCTGGTGTACCAGATGCGCAAGGAGCTGACTTGCAAAATTGCACTGTATTCTGTCGATGAGCATAACCCGCGCATAACGGAACATTGCGCCAAAGGCGGCTTTGCGGCAGTCTACGAACATGGTTTTATCACCGTCATGAAAGGCAGCTGGAAGATCAGGATTGAACGGGTGAGCAACATCCCTATTACCTTCAACGGCAAAGCGGAGTTCAATGTGTACAATTGCCTGGGCGCAACCCTGGCTCTGTATGTGCATGGCTTCAAAACCGAAGACATCCAGCTGGGCCTGCAGACCTTTGTGACCTCTCCTGCACAGACACCCGGCAGGATGAATATTTTCCAGTTCCGGAACTTTACGATCATGCTGGATTATGCACACAACACACATGGCATTATCGCATTAGGGAAGTATGTGCAGTCAGTTGAGGCCTCGCTGAAGGTCGGCATTATTGCCGCGGTAGGCGACCGGCGCGACAGCGACATTATATCGTTGGGGTATGAATCTGCACGCATATTTGATGAGATCATCATCCGCCAGGATAAGAATACCCGTGGCCGTACACCGGACGAATTGATCGGCCTGCTCACCGAAGGCATCAAACAGGCAAAGCCCGATATGAAGATCACCGTGATCCATAAAGAAAGTGAAGCCATAGACCATGCCATCCATACGGCAGTGCCCGGGGCTTTTATTACCGTCATCAGTGATGTGATCCCCGACGCACTGGACCAGGTAAAGCGATACAAGGATATAGAATCCGGTATCAGTATGGAAGAGTAAAGGGGGAGAAAAAGGGGGAGCGTTTGTACAGGGGAAACTTAACAAAAAGAGTAGGAAAGCCGCTTTGCCCTTGACGTTTTGTTAACCCATTATCGTTTACATTTGTGAGGCTTATTATTTTTTTATAGCAGGTTTATGTTGCATTTCATGAAGTATAAAATTGGCATTCCTTTACTGATTATTGCGGCGTTAGCCGCTTTTTTCTCGTTTAAATACATCAATGAAGATGTATCGGAAGCGAATGCCCGCAAAGCCCTGATCCTTAATTCCGTGATGGGTGTGATCCAGGAAGGGCATTTTGCCCCCAGGCCGGTCAATGATAGTTTTTCCAACGCCGTATTCAACAAGCTGATCGAGACAGCCGATTATGAAAAGAAGCTGTTTACGAAGGAGGATATCGCCCAACTGAGCAAATACCGCTACCAGATTGACGATGAGATACGCAACTCCACCTTCGAGTGCTACGAATTGTTCAACCAGCTGTACACCAAAAGAACGGCACAGATCGAATCTTTTTTCAAAGAGATCATCAAGACCGACTTTACGTTCGACGGTAATGAAGAGATACAGCTCAACGGCGACAAGATCGGTTTCGCGGCAAATGACAAGGAACTCAAAGAGCGCTGGACCCGCTACATCAAATACCGGGTACTGGCCAAGTACATGGAGCTGAAAAAAATCCAGGCCGATGAAAAGAACAGGAGAGATACCGCCAAGGTAAATATAGATACGAGCAAGTTCGTCGTGAAGTCTGATGCCGAGCTCAGGGTTTCTGCACGCGGTAAAGTGGATACCAACCTGCAGAAATATTTTTCAAAACTGAACAAAGGGAAAGAAGATGACCGCTTTGCCCTGTACATCAATGCGATCACGCTGAGTGAAGACCCGCATACGGATTTCTTTCCCCCGCGCGAAAAGAAAAATTTTGATGTGCAGATGTCCGGGGAGTTCTATGGTATCGGCGCCCAGTTAAAGCTGGAAGAAGACAAAGTAAAGATCGCCTCCATTGTGCCCGGTAGCCCCAGCTGGAAACAGGGGGAACTGAAAGCAAACGATGAGATCATTAAAGTAGGGCAGGGCAGCGCCGAGCCGGAGGATATACAAGGCTACGAACTGGAAGATGTGGTACAGAAGATCCGCGGTGAGAAAGGCACCGAAGTCCGCCTGACTGTAAAAAGGATAGACGGGTCTATCAAAGTGATCCCCATCATCAGGGGCAAAGTGGCCCTGGAGGAAACCTTTGCTAAATCGGCCCTGATCAATACAGACAAAGGAAAAGTAGGGTATATCTACCTCAGCGAATTTTACAGCAACTTCTCCAGTGCAGATGGCCGCCGTTCAGCGGACGATATTGCCAAGGAAGTAGCCAAACTGAAAGCAGAAGGTGTGACAGGGATCATTTTAGACCTGCGTTATAATGGCGGCGGATCCTTGAATGATGTGGTCGATATGGCCGGAATATTCGTAGGCCCCGGCCCTGTGGTGCAGGTGAAAACCAGCGAAGCCCAGCCGATGATCCTGAAAAGCAGGAGTGAAGTAAGCTATGAAGGGCCCTTTGTGATCATGGTCAACCAGGGCAGCGCTTCCGCATCCGAAATTCTTGCCGCAGCCATGCAGGATTACAAACGGGCCGTTATTGTCGGAAGCACGACATTCGGAAAAGGCACGGTGCAGAAGCAGGTACCCCTGGATGAGATCATAGACCCCATCATCCGCCTGAAAATGATCAACAATAAGGAGCCGGAGATCGGTTCGCTGAAACTGACCATCCAGAAGTTTTACCGTGTAAACGGAGGTTCCACCCAGCTGAAGGGCGTCACGCCGGATATCACCCTGCCCGATGTGTACAGCGAGATTGAAATAGGGGAAAGAAAGGATAAAGCGGCCCTGGCATACGATGAGATCAAACCTGTCCCCCTGCCTGAACCGCCGGTGCTGGAAGGCGGCGCACGGATGAATACAGGCAATATGTCCACGTCTTACTGGTCCGGATCTTTCGATATTGCCAGGCTCAGGGCACTCAGCGCCCAGCGTGTAGCGGCAAGCAAATCTTTCGAGTCTGTAAAAGAGAATGCAAAACGCCTGAAAAAACTCGAGCAGGAAAATATCGTATCCCTGAACCAGGATAAATTTAAAAAAGAACAGGACGAAGCTTCTGCCCTGGCCAAAAAAATAGAAGAGACGGAAAAGACCGTCACACAGCTGGACATCAATAACCTGGCGGCAGATAAGCCAAGGATCAGCGCAGACACGGCTACTTCGGAGCGGAATAAAAACTGGCTGCGCCTGCTGAAAAAGGATATAGTATTGTCCGAAACTGTTAATATCATCAAAGATATGCAGCATAAATAAGCCCTGACAGGGAGTACAACCACAGCGTTTTCTTCAATGCCCCAAATGTTAAAAGTACTTTTGGGGCATTGGTATTTAAGGCATAGTGGGTTATCTTCGCGAACGATTTTTTAGAATTAACAAGGGTTAATTTTCTTTTCACTTAAAAACAGCAATGCGTATAATGATGAAGAAAACTGTATTCAACACCTTGCTCATCACCTTCTTAGCAGTTGCAGGTACGAGTTGTAATTCGGCCCACGAACTGATGGAGCCGGTTTCACTGGCATATACCAAAACAAAACTCAGCCCCGAAGATTCGCTGACCCTGGCCCAGCGCAGCGGGGTGACGATCACCACAAAAAGCGGAGCGACGGTCACAACCAAAAAAGCGGCCCCGGCAGAAAAGAACTTCATCACTTCCCTGAATAAGTTCCTGAACATGAAGTATGCCAATATGCTGGGTGTACTGCCGCAGGTCATCACCAACGACCTTTTGTATGATTTCATTGATGAATGGTATGGTACAAGGTATCGCTTGGGGGGTACGGACAAGAGGGGTATTGACTGCAGTGCATTTGTGCAGCGCCTGTATGCCCGTGTGTTCAACATCAGCCTGTTCCGCACGGCCGCCGAGCAATTCAATCTTTGCCATTCCATATGGAACAAGGAAGACCTGAAGGAAGGGGACCTGGTGTTCTTTAATATACACAAGAAGCGTATTTCGCATGTAGGTATCTACCTGATGAATGATTACTTTGTACATTCCTGCACCAGCCAGGGTGTGATGATCAGCAGGCTCAGCGATGCCTACTGGAAAAAATACTATGCCGGCGCCGGCCGTGTACCACGCGAAGGCCGCCCGGATATTAAAACAATCAACTAAACTGATGAGAACCGCTGCAAAGCGGTTCTTTTTTTGTCCTGCGCTATCCTGTCATCCCGGCGCAGAGCTTGTCCCGCAATAAGCGGGAATAGGATAGGCAGGCCTTACTCCATTTCGTTTCGGAACGACAATCTCAATGAGCAACAGCTTCAATAAATGACACGTGTCATCCCGACGCAGGAGGGATCTATAGATAAGCTCCGGACTGTTCTTTTCCAGAGATGCCTTCCCGCTAAGGCGGGACAGGCTCTATTGTCGGCATAACACGCTTGTTGTTTTTTCGTCACCAGCGGATCACCAGTTCCACCCTTCGGTTCCTGTCCTGGTTTTCAGGGCTGTCATTCGGGGCCAGTGGATTCGAATCGCCGAAGCCTGTAGCCAGTATAGTAGCAGGGTCAAATCCCAGGCCGGTAAGATACGCAGCGATGGCGTTGGCCCTGATCGTCGATTTCTCAGTATTGATGAGCGGGGTACCGGTATTGTCCGTATACCCGTTCACGAACAAGGTTACTTCTTTCTGCCCGATCCAGTCGTGTAAGGCCGTTTGCAGCAAGACCAGCTGGCTGTCCTGTAGTGCCACCACATTTTTGGCGAAGAATACAGTCAGCAAAAGGCTGTCCTGCGTCGGTTTGACATAGTTCCGGGGCAACAGCGGGAAGCGGACATCACACCATTTTTCGCAGGGCCCCGGGAAATGAATCGTTCCTTCACTTTTGGTATAGTTGAATCCTTTTACCTCGTAAAAGAAGGTTTGCCCCGCGGGTAAGCTCATCAGCAGGCTGCCATCTCCCTTGTTGGCATGGTACTGCGCCAGTTCATTACCCAAAGTGTCGTATAAGGTGATATTGCCCAGTAAGGCCGGCTCGTGTGTGAGGCTGTCGTAGATAGAGCACATTGCAAAGACAGTGCTTTGCGGCGCCAGCTTTTGCGGTAAAGTCGTTTCGTAAATATCGAGGTTGCCGTCCGCATTGCCCCGGTCGCTGGCAAAAAAAGCCCTGTGCCCGTCCGGGCAGACAAAAATAGAGTTTTCATCTGCCCCTGAGTTAATGGGAATGCCCAGGTTTACCGGCGTTTCCCATACACTGTCCGTTATTTTGCTGCTCCAATACAGGTCGCTTCCGCCAATACCGGGATGCCCGTCTGACGAAAAATATAAGGTACGGTTGTCGGAACAGATGAAAGGCGCCGTTTCATTGCCCGGGGTGTTGATCTGTGGGCCCAGGTTTACGGGCAACTGCCATAGTCCGAAGGAAAAATGAGAGACCCAGATATCCATACCCCCGTATCCGCCCGGGCGATCGCTGACAAAGTAGAGGTCCGATATGTCCGGCGACAGGGAGGGCATGCCTTCAAACGCAGGGGTATTGATCGTTGCCCCGAAACTCTCCGGCACCGACCAGGCGCTGTCCGCTGCTACACGATAGGCCAGGTACAGGTCGCATCCGCCGCGGCCCCAGCCGTTTTCAGAACGGTTGTCGCTGCGCATAAAGAAAAGGTAATGATCGTCTGCAGAGACCGTATGTGCCGATTCCTGGAAAGCAGTATTGGGCGGATAGCCCATATTGCGGGCTGTAAGCCAGCCGCCGCAACTGTCCGGGTGGGCCATGAAAAAATCCTCATTCACCCCATTGATCCTGCGGGTCAGGTACAGGGTTTGTCCATCGGCTGACAACGAAGGGAAAAATTCCGGGAAACGGGTATTGATCCGTTCATCCAGCTTGTATACCTGGTTCGTATCCCGGGCCACATATAAGTCTTTGGTCCGCATAGCCATAGCGGCAATCTTCTGAGTCTCTTCATTACGGGTATTGGTCTGAGACAGCCAGTAAAGTGCCGAATCGGGCCTTTGTGCTTTGACATAAGCGCGCGCGGCCGGCAGCGCAAAGCGTGCTTTCCCGTTAGGGCATTTCGTCGCTGCTGCTGCAAAAACCCTGGCGCAGCGCAGGAATCTGCGCGAATCGAAAAGCCAGAGGCCGTAAGTGCTGTAAGCCTGTTCAAAAGAAGGGTCTTCCCTGATTGCCTTTTCTGCAAAGCGGTAGGCGCAGGCCGAATCTTTTTTGGCTTTACAGGCGTTGGCTTTGAACAACAATTTTTCGGCGCGTGTCTTCCCCTGCCCGGCGGCGGGCTGTTCCAGGGACAAAAGCAACAGGGCAGTGAACAGGGCGAAGCGCATCAGCCGCCAAAGCTATCTAAAAAATCAGATTTTATCAATGACGGCCATTTTAGCGCGGAACATATACGATATACTTTTCTTCAAAGCCGGGCTCCTCAAATATCCTGCTTACCGGCAGCATACGCGGGCGCAGGCCGGAGGCGGCAAACTCTTCGGCCAGGTCGCCGCCCTTCAGGCAAATCAGGCCATTCCCGTATTCTTCACTGTTATGGCCTGTACGCAGCAGGGGGCGGGCCCATTTCCACAGTTCACCCAGCGGCGCCACCGCCCTGGAAACGGCAAAGTCGAATTTCCGGTCTTTGATCTCTTCGGCGCGTGTATGCTTTACCGTAACATTTTTCAGCCCGATAGCGTCCGCCACGCTCTGTACTACTTTCAGCTTTTTACCGATACTGTCCGCCAGCAGGAATTCTACTTCCGGGAAAAAAATCGCCAGGGGGATACCCGGGAAGCCTCCGCCGGTGCCGATATCGACGATCTCTGCACCCTTGTTGAAATTGGCCGCAGCGGCAATGGCCAGTGAATGCAGCACATGGCGTTCGTACAGGCTGTCAATATCTTTGCGCGAGATTACATTGATCTTTTCATTCCAGTCGGTATACAGGTCCTGCAATGCTGCAAACTGTTCCAGCTGCGTGGGGGTAAAGTCGTCAAAGTATTTAAGGATTACGTCCATTGCTTTTTGGTTTTAAAAAGGATGTAGGGTGAGAGCACGAGATTGTACAGGGCCCATCCCACATCGCACAAAGGTAAAAAGAACAGCAGGTTTTTTTCCCGCATAGCCTGGGCAGCGGCTGCCCACATACTCCAGCTCAGCAGGCAGCGCAGCAACATCATCGTAGAGACCAGGTAGGCGTTACCGGCGCAGCACAATAGCGCAAACAACAGCCACATCAGCCCGTGGCTGAGGCCGTACAGGCCCAGCAGCAATTTGATATGCGGCCGGTACAGTTTACCGGTAGACAGGTGCCGTTGTTTCTGGGATAACCAGGCGCTGAAGCTCATTTTGGGTTCGCTGACGGTAAAGGCTGCAGGCTCCTGCACGATCCTGGTATTGCGCCTTTTGGCTGCGATACGGATCAGCAGGTCGTCGTCGCCGGAAGGCATGCTGGCCCAAAGGGGGTGTGCCTGTGCCTGCAGCAGGACGCTTTTGGTACAGGCCAGGTTGCGGCCTACGGCCATATACGGCATACCGCTGCGGGCAAAGGAGCTGTATTGGATAAATGTGTGCAGGGTTTCCCAGCGGATAAAAACATTCAGCCAGCCTTTGTGTTTTTCATAGGCCCCGTATCCGGCCACGATCTCCGTTTTCTGCTGCAGGGGCGCTGTCATCAGCCTTGCCCAGCCTGTGGATGCAGGAATACAATCCGCATCGCAGAGCAGGAGCTGTTCATGCCGGGCAGCGGCAAGCCCTTTGCTTAAAGCAAACTTTTTACCGGGCAGCGTTGGCACTTCAGTAGGGGGGATATGGATCGAAACCAGCTTGGGATAGGCCGAAAAACTTTCCAGGACCGTAGCCGTATCGTCTTCGGAGCGGTCGTTCACGACAATGACTTCAAAATGAGGATGGTCCTGCTGCAATACAGCCTCCAGGTTTTCCCGGAGCTTTGCTGCTTCATTGCGCGCGCAGATGATGATGGACAGCGGCTGATCCGTTTGTTCTTCCTTCCTGCCGGTACCCGCCGAGGAGGGGCCGGCCCACAGCATCCACACCGCGAACAGGATTTGCAGCAGGATACAGGCGGAACAGGTAAAAAACAGGATCATCACCGGGCAAAGAAACGAAATCCCTTTTGCTTTGCCTCAGGACAATTATCGCATATTGCCTGCATTTTCCTCAAAATTAGAAAGTACCTTTGCGCTCAATTCAATATAAAAATGAATATTAAGCTAAGGAGATTGATCGTATTTAACCGTTTGATACTGGCATTCGTGCTGATATTGGCGGGCGTATTGCTGGGTATTAAAGTAAGCTGGTGGATCGCCTGGATACCGATGCTGGTGGCGGTACTGATGATCGTGGCTCACTTTATGATCGGGCCTATGTCTTTGATACAAGGATACGTGGAAAGCGGTGACCTGGAAGGGGCGGAAGCCTTGCTGAAAAGGGTGAAATACCCTAAACTGCTCTATAAGCCCGTGCGCTCATCCTACCACATGCTGCAGGCCAACATGCATACGATGACAGACGACCTGGACAAGGCCGAAAGCAGCCTGAAAAAAAGCCTGGAAGCGGGGATTACCGAAAAAGGATTTGAAGGAACGGCCTACCTGCAATTGGGTGCCATTGCCCAGAAGAAAGGAAATATTAAAGAAGCATACGAACAGATCCGTAAAGCCATCAAGCTGGGTCTGCCCGATGCAGACAATGAAGCCAGCGCTTATCTGCAGCTGAGTGCGATCTGTATGCAGCGCCGCGACTTCAGGGCTTCCAAACAGTATTTTGCCAAAGCTAAATCCTGCAAAGCCACAAACGAGCAGATCCTGGAGCAGATCCGTGAAATGCAGAAATACATTGCCCGGATGCCCGGTTAACCCTATACTTATCCAATGCAGGAAATAGAACCGTATTACAACTGGAGGCACCTCTATACCGCGGAGGAAGATGAACGTTCGCCCTTTTATGGCCGGACCTACAGCGAGTTCGAATACTCCAATACGGTGTACAACTATTACATCCACCCGCAATGGGATGACTTTGGCTCGCGTACCCTGTACCTGAAAGTATTGTTCGCCGACTACGACTTCAATTTCGCCATTATCGAAATGATAGGGGAGTGGAACGACGCGATCGAAAACGACATCATGCAGCTGAAGCGGGAACTGATCGATGATATGATCACGCAGGGAATCAGCAAGTTCATACTCATCACGGAGAATGTGCTGAATTTCCACAGCAGCGATACGGATTATTACGACGAATGGCAGGCTGATATTGCCGACAAAGGCGGCTGGATCGTAGCGGTCAATATGCCTTCCTCTACCCAATACGATTTTAAACAGATCCACCTGGACCGCTATGTGAGCCTGATGGAAGTCCCCAACTGGCGTACCTACCAGCCCCTGGACTTTTTCAATATGGTGGACAACAGGATGCTGTAATTTTTACCTCACTCATACAAAAACACCCCTTTAAAAATGCTTTAAAGGGGTGTTTTGTTCAGAACAGGGTCGGGCTGTCCTGTATGTTTTTGGTTTCCTGATATATACAGCACGGTTTTGTTTGGGTGGCGTTTCATTTCATACCGTTTACCGGCTGTATTTTTTTAGCGGTTCAGGTCGTTCAGGGAGCGGTTCAGCTCGTCCATATCAGCATTGTACTGTGTCCTGAAAGTAGCCCAGTCGCTTTTGTTGCTTTCGTATGCGTCCATGCGGTCGCGCAATTGTTTGTTGTGCTCCTGCAGTTCGTCGATCTTCGCTTTGTAGGCATCTTCGGTCATTTCATTGTCCGCTTTCCTTTTTTTCTTGCGCAGTTCGCTGATCAGGGCCTGGTTGGCGTCGATTTTGGCTTTGGTCTCGTTTTTAAACGCTTCCCATTCTTCGGCTGTGGCAGCCTGGGCCGTAGCCGTAGCTGCATTTTGCTGTGCTTCGGCCAGGTCATGCTGTGCGTCCACTACTTCTTCTTTTGCATTTTCTTCTTTTTGTGCCGGAGAGGAGCAGCTTGTCCAGGCAGCAGTACCCGCCAGTATAAAAGTGGCCAGGGTAAACGTGAGCATTGTCTTTTTCATTTTATTGATTTTTTAGTGTGAATAATGTTGGTTGGAAAAACGGGTTGGTATATATGGAATCGCAGGGTTAGAGCTCTGCAATGATTTTTCGTACTTCATCTTTGGTCTTGCCGAGGCGCTGCTGGATTTTTCCGTACAGCTCATCGTCTTTTCCTTCTTCATACATCAGGTCATCGTCTGTCAGCTCCGCATATTTTTGTTTGAGTTTTCCTTTGAACTCGTTCCAGTTTCCTTTTAATTCCGTAAAGTTCATTTTGTTGGTGTTTAGCGATTGCAACCAATATCGATTACAGTGCAAAGATGTTCCGTAGCACCCGGACCTTTGTTATACAATTCAAAAAGAGTGTTACATAATTTACACCTTGCGCTAGAGAATCGCCCGGAGACTCATACGACCTGTATTGATCACCCCTTCGGTGCCGGCCTTCCGGCCTTCATACTCCATCAGCAGCTCTATACCCTTACCGATGCGGCGTTGCCAGTTGAGGTACCAGAGGAAATTGTCTCCCTGCTTGAGGCCGTCCAGCATTGCATAAGCGACGGGAGCGGTAAGCAGTCCGTTGTAGTTGATCTTGCTGAAGGTAAACCGCAATTGTATGATGCCTGAAGAGGTCTGGCTGTAGCGGGCTTCGAGTTGTGCGGAGCGGATGTCGGCCTTTTCTCCTCCGTACAAAGCCTCATTGCGGCGTTCTTCGTAGCGGCAGGACGTCGTGATCCGCAGGATGGAACGGTTCAGCC
>JAEUVW010000201.1 GCA_016786525.1 Chitinophagaceae bacterium | reverse complement strand
TGGGGTGTGTATGGTGCTACGCCGCGCCTGGTGATCAACGGGGATGTGATCCCTGCCGCAGCAGACTACAGTTCCGCAGCATTATATACACCCTATCTCGGCCTGTCCAGTCCCCTGGGTATCCGGGTAGACCAAAGCAATAGCCATGATTCCATCCATGTAACAGTGATCCTTAAAAAATACGCCGCAACACCGGCGGAAGGAGCTTTGTTTGTTGGCCTGGCAGAAGATTCGGTATTTGTAAACGGCGGGAACGGGGAAACGGAGCACTACAATGTATTGCGCCGGTCTTTAAGCGGTGCAGAGGGGATAGGGGTCTCCCTGGACTTCCCTGCAGGCGATTCTGTGGTGCTGGAGTTTTCCGGGCGGAAAGCTTCGTTTTGGGACCCGGACAGGATGTTTGCGATTGCCCTGTTATCCGGCAAAGATGATGGGAAGCTGATCCAATCGGCTACATCGTCCCCTTTACGGACGACCTCGGTACCGGTCTTACCTGCAGAAAAAAGTTTTACCGTCGGGCCAAACCCGGCAGCGGATTGGCTGATGATCCACACGGTTGAAAAAGACCCGGTGGCCTACAAGGTGTACAGCAGGGCAGGGGCCCTTGTCCTGCAGGGCAGTTTTTCCGGCCAGGCAGCAATTGATATGAAGGGCTTGCCGGGAGGACAATACCTCCTGTACCTGTCTGCCACCACCCCATACCGGGTATGGGTGCAGCATTAAGGGACCGGCAGCTGCAAAGGTTGTCTTGCCAAAAAGTATGCTAAAATTTCCGATTCTCAAATGTTTGTAAGCCGCTTTGGCAGCGAATTGCAGCGGCTTGCGCCATTTTTTCCTAAATTTGGTTGTGGAAGAAAAATTGTGTTGGTTCTGGTAACGTTTTCACCAAATAAGGACATAAAGCCATTTATATGAATCTGAATAATTTTACCATCAAAGCGCAGGAAGTGATCCAGGCAGCGCAACAGGCCGCCTACAATGCGCAAAACCCCAATATCGAAACCGCCCACCTGCTGCAATCGCTCATCAACGACGACAACGGCCCCGTTTCTTTCCTGCTGAAAAAGAATAACGTCAATATTACCCACCTGAACAATAAGCTGGGGGAACTGCTGAACCGCTTGCCCAAAGTACAGGGTACGGAACCCGCGCAGACCATCAGCCGCGACCTGAACAATGTGATCCTGAAATGCAGCGCCAACCTCAAGCAGTTCAAGGATGAATATGTGAGCGTGGAGCATATGCTCTTGTCCCTGCTGCAGGTCAATGATGAGGTTGGCAAACTGCTCAAAGATTCCGGCCTGACCGAAAAGAACCTGGTAGCTGCTATTACGGAACTGCGTAAAGGCAATACCGTCAATTCCCAGACTGCCGATGCTCAGTACAACAACCTGCAGCGCTATGCCAAGAACCTGAACGAACTGGCCGCAGACAATAAACTGGACCCGGTGATCGGCCGCGACGAAGAGATCCGCCGCACCTTGCACATCCTGTCCCGCAGGTCTAAAAACAACCCTATCCTTGTCGGGGAGCCGGGTGTCGGTAAAACGGCCATCGTAGAAGGATTGGCGCACCGCATCATCAACGGGGATGTGCCGGACAACCTGAAGTCAAAGATCATTTTTGCCCTGGACATGGGTCTGCTGATCGCAGGCGCCAAGTATAAAGGGGAGTTTGAAGAACGCCTGAAAGGGGTTGTTAAAGAAGTCACTGAAAGCAATGGCGAGATCATCCTGTTTATCGACGAGATCCATACCCTGATCGGCGCCGGTGGCGGCGGTGAGGGGGCTATGGATGCTGCCAATATCCTGAAGCCGGCACTGGCCAGGGGCGAACTGCGTGCCATAGGGGCCACTACGCTGAATGAATACCAGAAATACTTTGAAAAAGACAAAGCCCTGGAACGCCGTTTCCAGAAAGTGCTGGTCGATGAACCCAGCGAAGAAGATGCCATTTCCATCCTGCGCGGCCTGAAAGACCGTTATGAAAGCCACCACCAGGTGCGCATATTGGACGAAGCCATCATTGCTGCGGTGCAGTTGTCTACCCGGTACATTACCGACCGTTTCCTGCCCGACAAGGCCATTGACCTGATCGATGAGTCTGCGGCCAAGCTGAAGCTGGAAATGAACTCCATGCCCGAAGAGCTGGATGAACTGGAACGCCGCATCCGCCAGCTGGAGATCGAGCGTGAAGCCATCAAGCGGGAAAACGACGAGGACAAACTGAAGTCCCTGTCGCAGGATATTTCCCTGCTGACGGTGCAACGCGATACGCTGAAGGCAAAATGGCTGAACGAAAAAGAACTGGTGGACAAGATCAACCAGTCTAAAAATAAGATTGAACAATACAAGCAGGAGGCCGAACGTGCCGAGCGCGAGGGCGACTATGGCAAAGTAGCCGAAATCCGCTACGGCAAGGTACAGGAAGAAGAAAAGATCATGGCTGATCTTTCGCTGCAGCTCGATGAAATGGACAGCCAGCACAAACGCCTGTTGAAGGAAGAAGTAGATGCTGATGATATTGCCGAAAATGTGGCTAAAGCCACCGGCATACCCGTGCAGCGCATGATGCAGAGCGAAAGGGAAAAACTGCTGAACCTGGAAGACGAACTACACAAGAAAGTGGTCGGGCAGGATGAAGCGATCACCGCGGTTGCCGATGCCATCCGCCGCGGAAGGGCCGGCCTGCAGGACCCCCGCAAGCCGATCGGCTCCTTTATCTTCCTGGGTACTACCGGTGTCGGTAAGACCGAGCTGGCCAAAGCCCTGGCTGAAGTGCTGTTTGACGATGAGAATATGATGACGCGCATCGACATGAGCGAATACCAGGAAAAGCACAGTGTGAGCCGCCTGGTCGGAGCACCTCCCGGCTATGTGGGCTATGACGAAGGCGGGCAATTGACCGAAGCGGTGCGTCGCAAACCTTACTCTGTAGTGCTGCTGGACGAGATCGAGAAAGCGCATCCCGATACCTTCAACGTATTGCTGCAGGTACTGGACGATGGCCGCCTGACCGACAACAAAGGCAGGGTGGTGAATTTTAAGAACACCATCGTGATCATGACCAGCAATATGGGCAGCCATATCATCCAGCAGAACTTTGAAGAGGTAAATGAAAAGAACCTGGACGAGGTAGTGGACGCTACGAAAGAACAGGTCATGGAGCTGCTGCGCCAGACCTTAAGACCGGAATTTATCAACCGTATAGACGATGTGATCATGTTCCATCCGCTGCTGCGCCGCGAGATCAAAGGCATTATCCGTATACAGCTGAACGGTATCAAAAACCAGTTGCAAAAGCAGGGTATTGACCTCGAATTTTCTGATTATGCGCTGGATTACCTGGTCGAAAACGGCTTTGATCCGCAATACGGGGCCCGGCCTTTGAAAAGGGTAATACAGAAAGAAGTGATCAACCTGCTGAGCAAAAAGATCATAGCAGGGGAGATCGATAAAACAAAACCGGTACTGATCGATGTATTTGATGGTACCGTAGTGATGAGAAACAATTAAAACCGCTGAGAACGGTTCCCTAGACCTATAAGGTTTCAAAAACCTTATAGGTCTTTTCTTTTGCAGGGTTTCAAAAACACGGTAAGGCTTTGTTGTATTACAGGTCTTTTATCCCCTCCGGTTCACCACCGTCTTCCGTTTCAAATTTAAAAACAGCCTCAAACGCTTCATTAAACCTGAAGTCAGCACCGATAAATTCTTTAAAGATCTTTTCGATCTCTTCAAAATCCCAGCTGTAAATATGTTCCCCGAAAGAAACAGTTTTTCCTTCGTATACAAAGGATACTTTCTCATCCCCGTGCAGCTCGTTGATCATTTGTTGCTGTGTCTGGAAACCGAAGTAGTCGAATGATTCACCGGCCAGCGGGTGCCTGGGCGCTTCCGGGCGTTGCAGGTAACTTAGTTGCCGGATCAGCTTAGGGTTGAAGGATTGAACTTTTTTTGATAAAAATCCGCTCCTGATCAATTGCAGGTGTGCGGGGTCGATCAGGATTATTTCGCTCATTAGCGCCTTGTTGATAAAGCGGTAAGCCGCAATACCGTACAGGGCAGCCATAAGCAGGAAGAGTACCAGGCCGCTCAGGCCCATATCTTCGTCGTAGAGGCCTTTGATCAGTACCTAGAGCACCGCCGTGAAAGCAACAAAATAGCATGCATTCAGGATTTTCGCCCTGGAGTCCAGTGCTGTGGAGAGTACTATTTTTTTTCCCTGTCCATAGGTGGATATTTTCATACGGTACAAAGTACAAAACATTGTGCTGAATACCATGCGCAAACGCCTCCTGCTCAAAACAAAAAGCTACTCCCCGGGGAGTAGCTTTTGTACATTTTGGATGTGAAAGACTAAGGTACGATCCTCACTTTAAGACAAGAGGGAGCAGTTTCGATTTCTACGATCATGTTAAAAGTAGATCCGCCGGGTATGCTGTAGGAGTAAGTGCCTGGGGCTATAGCACACATAGAAACGACAGGGCCGGCAACCAGCATGCCGCCGATGTTTTCCAGGTATTGAAAACCATTGATCACAGAGCTGGCGCCGGGCGAAGACCAGGGGGCTGAAGATGCCATTACCAGCAGGCTGGGACTTGTCGGTACGCCAATATTGGAAGTAAAATTGAGCCGGTTGCAGGGAGGATTGCCCGCCAGGTTGCCGTACAGTTTTACACTGAGTGTTCCTAAAGAGATGTTGTCGTAAGTCTTAAAGGCCGGGTACTGTGCTTTGGCCATTTGTAGGCACAGCATCAGGGCAAGAAAGATGAACATGCGTTTCATACTATAAAAGGCT
Source organism: Chitinophagaceae bacterium (assembly GCA_016786525.1). GTDB lineage: Bacteria > Bacteroidota > Bacteroidia > Chitinophagales > Chitinophagaceae > Rurimicrobium. The sequence goes on along the minus strand of JAEUVW010000201.1, from coordinate 681 downwards.
GTTGGTTTAGACAGCGCGGCAAACTTAACAGATATGCCTTAGCGGTTGCTAAAAATCTAACGAACGGTCTGTTTTATACAATGAACGGTAACTGAACATGTAGCGTTATTTTTTATTATGAGTATAAAATATTTATTTTCTGTACTAACATTTCGAAAAAGCAGCACGTCAATAAGACAGAAAACTCCCGATACCCATTGCCGATACACCTAAAATCACCTGCTATGGAAACAAACCCTAACCTGCTCAACACTGCGCTGTACCAGGACCTCGGCCAGCTGGCCAGAGATCATAAGAGAGACTATAAGAACAATGCTCCCTTCCCCTTTATGGTGTTCCGGGATTTTTTTGACCCGGTATTTTTAGACAAAGTCCTGGCGGAATTTCCCGACCTCTCCGGTAAGAAGCAAACCATGAGCTTTGCCAATACCAATGAACGGAAGACCATTACCAAAGGAGAATCCCTTTTCGGCGAGTACACCAAGGCCCTGGTGCATTACCTGAATTCGGAAGACATGCTCGATTTCTTGCAGGAACTGACCGGTATCGAGCGGCAGCTGATCCCGGACCCGTACTTTGTCGGGGGCGGCTTCCATGAAACGAAGCGTGGCGGCTACCTCAAAATCCATGTAGACTTTAATAAGAACATCAACACCAACCTGGACCGCAGGGTGAACCTGC
>JAEUVW010000198.1 GCA_016786525.1 Chitinophagaceae bacterium | reverse complement strand
TCTGCAGTTTAGGGAGGAAGGCTGATTTTTAACAATTGTCCTTTAACGCTGTATCAACGGGGCTTTCCGTTTGTGCTGCCGCTCCGGTGGCCGCCTTTTCTCTCGTTAATTGTTTTGTAAGCCGGATCAGGCGGGCGGGCTTGCACCCTACATTGCAGGTTCATCAAATCATTTTTTATATGAAAGAGCCCGAGTCGGCCCGCCCGATCAGCATATCCCGCAAAAGGGTATTGTGGTCCCTGCTGAAAGCAGCCATTGATAAAGATCGCCCTGTACTGGCACAGATTGTGGTTACCCGTCGCTGCAACCTCTCCTGCGGCTATTGCTACGAATACGATAAAGTGTCAAAGCCCGTACCCCTGGATGTATTGAAAAGCCGTATCGACGCGCTGAAAAAATTAAAAACAGTTTTTGTCACCTTGAATGGGGGCGAACCTTTGCTGCATCCGCAGATACCGGAACTGGTGCGCTACATCGCCGAGTCGGGTATGGTACCGATGATCAATTCCAATGGCCATGTGCTGAAAGAAGGGCTGATCCGCAAACTGAACGATGCCGGTCTGTTTGGCATGCAACTCAGTTGCGATGCGCTGGAAGACAACGAGGTGACGCAAAAGAGCATGCAGCGCCTGCGGCCCAAGCTGGACCTGCTGCAACAACATGCGTCGTTTGTGGTGCGGGTGAATGGTGTGCTGGGTTCGGGAAAACCTTCGGAAATGCTGGAAGTGGCCCGCATCGTCACCGCCTATGGTTTTATCTTCCAGTGCTCCCTGATGCGTGGGGCAGACGGGCAGGCTTTGCCTTTGAGTAAAGAAGCAATGGAGGTATACCGTGAGATCAGGAAGATCCGCGGAAGATTACCGCGTATGCTGAATGATAATTTCCAGCTGCCCCTGGCCAAAGGGGAGCCGCTGGACTGGAAGTGCAGGGCCGGTGCCCGCCATTTCGAGATCGACGGAGGCGGCCTGGTACACCTGTGTCAGCCAAAGACCGGCTACCCGGCAAAGAAGCTGGAAGACTATACGGTAAGCGACATCCGGAAGCATTACCAATGTCCCAAATCCTGCAGTGCCCGTTGCCCGATCGCCTATGCGCACCTGGGCAGCAGGATCGACGATTTCAGGAGCCAGAAAGGAGCAATACTATGACCAGTCTGAGCATTATTATCCCGGCGTACAATGAAGCCGGGCGCATTGTGCCGACGCTGCGCGCTTTCCACGAATGGCTTACTGCGGGTAGATACTCTTTTGAGATCATTGTCGTCGATGATGGTTCCGGGGACGATACCGTTTTTGTGCTGGAAGAGCTGAAGCACAACGGTATGCCGGAGCTTTCAGTCGTCAGAGTGCCCATCAACAAAGGCAAAGGCCATGCGGTGCGCACCGGTATGCTGGCGGCGCGGGGTGCATTCCGCCTTTTTTCAGATGCTGACGGGTCTACGCCCGTGCAGGAACTGGATAAGATGCTGCCCTGCCTGCAGGATGGTTCTGCCGATATCGTGATCGGCTCGCGATATACTGCCGGGGCTTTGGTGACCAAAGCACAGCCGGCCATCCGGGTGCTCTGGAGCCGCCTGTGCAACCGCATCGTTCAGCGGGTCTTGTTGCCGGGCATTGCCGATCCGCATTGCGGCTTCAAAGCTTTTACTGCCGCTGCAGCAGCAGCCGTGTTTTCCTCTTGCCGGGTAGAGGGCTGGTCTTTCGACCTGGAACTGCTGGCTATTGCGCGCAGCCAGGATTTAAGGATTAAAGAAGTGGGGGTGCAATGGGCCAACGACGAGCGGAGTAAAGCGAGGATCAGGCAAGTGCCGCGGGCCATAGCCGATGTGTACCGTGTCCGCAGGCGCCTGCGCAGCCTGCAGCAAGCATAAATGCCGGATGAGGCCGGCAAATAAAAAATCCCCGGCTTCAGGCCGGGGATTTTCATGTATTGATCGCGTTTCAGCTTAGTTCACTTTGGTTTGTTCGTCCAGTTCGGAGTCTACCAGGATACGGCCGCAATGTTCGCAAACGATGATCTTTTTGTGCTGGCGGATTTCAGACTGGCGCTGAGGGGGGATTACGTTAAAGCAACCGCCGCAGGAGTCGCGGTGGATCGGTACCACAGCCAGGCCGTTGGAGTAGCTGCCGCGGATACGGTTGTAGGCTACCAGCAGGCGCTCATCCACTTTTTCTTTCGCCTCTTCAGATTGCTTGTTCAGCGTTTTTTCTTCTTTCTCTGTTTCAACGATGATCTTCTCCAGTTCTTTCTTCTTCGCTTTCAGGGTATCTTCTACCACCGCTACTTTTTCTTCGGTGCCGGTGCGCACAGCCATCCTTTCTTTCAGCTCGAAGTTGGCGTCTTTGATGTGTTTGTCGCAGAGCTTGGCTTCCAGCTCCTGCATTTCGATCTCTTTGGTCAGGGCTTCAAACTCACGGTTGTTTTTTACATTGTCCTGTTGCTTTTCATACTTTTTGCCCAGGGCAATGGCTTCTTTTTTAGCTTCTGTGCGTTGTGCAATGTAGTTGTTGATATTCTCGATATCGGTGTCAATGTTTGCAATACGCGTTTGCAAGCCGGCTATCTCGTCTTCCAGATCTTTCACTTCCATAGGCAGCTCGCCCTTCAGTGTTTTGATTTCATCTATTTTAGAATCGATTTTTTGCAGTGTCAGTACCGCGCTTAATTTTTCTTCGATCGAAAAATCTTTGACTGTTGCCATATTAAATTAAAAGTATTTTATCGGGTTGGTATCCAATGTGGATAAAAGAACCGCGAAGGTAACATTTTTTTTCTTAAGTATATCATCAAATATTTCCACGGTAAATTGTTCGCTTTCGAAATGTCCGATGTCGGCAATCAGTATTTTGCCTTCCGCATCAAAAAATTGATGATATTTAAAGTCGGCAGTTACAAAAACATCGGCGCCTGCAGCGATGGCATCTTTGAGCAAAAAACTGCCCGAACCACCACAAACGGCAATTTTCTGCACCGCTTTGTCCGTCAGGGCTGTATGCCGCACCATCCCCGCTTTCATTTGTTTTTTGAGCAAAGCGAGAAATTCTGTTGCTGGGACAGGCAGGGGCAGGCTGCCGGTCATTCCCGCACCGGTTTCGGGGTTATGGTTTTGCAGCTGCAGCCAGTCGAAAGCCACTTCTTCATAAGGATGGGCGGCGACCAGGGCCTGCTCTACCCGGTTTTTCAGATGTACCGGTACCAGTACTTCTATTTTATCTTCCTGGACCTTTTCCTGCGCGCCGCCGGCGGTACCGATAAAAGGTTTGCTGTCTTTGCTGCCGCGGAAAGTGCCGCTTCCTGTGCTGCTGAAACTGCATTCGCTGTACTGCCCGATATGCCCCGCTCCTGCGGCAAACAAAGCCGTACGCAAGTGTTCGGCCTGTGCAGTAGGGACGTAGGTGCACAATTTCAGCAGGTTGCCGGACAGGGGGGCCAGTATACGGGTATCCTGCAGGCCGAGGCGCTCTGCAATCCGCTGGTTGACCCCCTGCCGCATATTGTCCAGGTTGGTATGGACGGCCAGCAGGTTGATGTCGTGCTTAATGGCTTTCTGTACGACGCGCTGTACATAGTTGCGCCCGGTCAGGTTTTTGATGCCGGAGAAGATAACGGGGTGATGGGCAATGATGAGGTTGCAGCCTTTTTCTATCGCCTCATCCAGTACCGCTTCGGTAATATCCAGGCTCAGCAATGCCCCGGTGACGGTATCATTCGGGTCGCCGACCTGCAGGCCGCTTTTGTCGTAAGATTCCTGGTACCGGAAGGGCGCATAAGCGTCGAAAAGCCGGATGATCTCTGCTACTTTCATGCCGGTAAAAGTAGCGTTAGTTTGCTTAAAAGAGGCAGACAAACTGCAAGGCAAACAGATTGTTGAATTGCCTGGCGGTGCCGAACTCTACCGGTATTTTCTGTGCGTCCCGTATACTGATCATGGAATACTGGTAGCGTGCCCGGGCAAAGAAATTGTTGTACAGCTGGTAGCTCACCGATACCAGGTAGTTAAAGTCCTGTTTGCGGAAGGTGTTTTCCAGGGTGTTCGTGATGCCGGAAGTATAGGAGTCCATCAATTCCTTGTCGCTGATGAGGCGGGAGTAAGAAGCCCCGGCGCCAAGGTGCAGCCTTTCCGCGGCGGCATAGTGGACCATCACCGGTATTTCGGCATAGTTGAGTTTGGCACTGTACATGATGGGTATGGAGCCTACGGCCGGGGAGTTGTAGACCTGCACATTCCGCGCGCCTTTCTGACTGTACAGCAATTCGACACTGGCCACTACTTTGCTGTTCACTTTGATGTAAGCCGCCAGGCCGGTATTCAGACCGGCTTTGTGGTATCCGGCATAGGTGTCGCCGTCGACCTGGGCCGCATTGATGCCCAGTACCACGCCACCGTAAAATAGCTTGTCCTGGCCGTTTTTGTCCGGTTTGTTGAAAAAATTGTCCTGCTGCGCCTGCACCGATATGCTGCTGCATAATAAGACAGTTAAAAGAGATAGGCCCGGGTTCATAGCTGCAAGTTAAGGGGCATCGGTTTTAGTGAAAAAGATTCCTTGTTAAATCCGTAGCTGTTATCAGAACGAAACGCGGGCGGAATTCGTATCCGGGAAGACAGAAAGTAAGCCATGATACTGTAGAGGTACATCCGGACCGGCGCAAAGAAAAACCGCCGCCCGGTTCAGGGGCGGCGGTTGGGGGGAAGTAATATTTTTTACAAAGATTGCAGGCTGGCGGCAATGATCGAGATACACTCATCCACCTGTTCGCGTGTTATGGTCAGGGGCGGGGCAAAGCGGATCTTATCACCGTGGGTCGGTTTGGCCAGCAAACCGTTTTCCATCATACGCAGGCACAGGTCTGTAGCCGCATCCTTACCCAGGCTTTCGTGGCCGATCACTACTGCGGTAAACAGGCCCTTGCCTCTTACCAGCCGGATGTACGGGCTGTTCAGGGCGTTCAGGCGCTCGCGGAAATAATTGCCCTGCTCGGTGGCATTGTCGCACATTTTTTCGTCAATCAGGACTTTCAGCGCTTCTATCGCCACGGCGCAGGCCAGGGGATTGCCTCCGTAAGTGCTGCCGTGCTGCCCGGGTTTGATCAGCATCATGATGGCATCGTCTGCGAGCACCGCCGAAACCGGCATGGTGCCGCCGGACAGGGCTTTGCCCAGGATGACGATGTCCGCACGCACCCCTTCGTGGTCGCAGGCCAGCATCTTACCGGTACGTCCCAGGCCGGTTTGTATTTCGTCTGCAATAAAAAGTACCTTGGCTTCTTTGCACAGGTTGGCGACTGCCCTCAGGTAGCCTTCATCGGGCACTACCACACCGGCCTCACCTTGTATCGGCTCTGCAAGGAAAGCGGCTACATCCGGGTCTTTCAATGCTGCTTGCAACGCATCGATGTCATTGTAGGCTACCGTTTCATAACCCGGCATAAAAGGGCCGTAGTTGATGCGCGCATCGGGGTCGCTGCTGAAGGAGATCACGTTGAGCGTGCGCCCGTGGAAGTTGTTGGCACAGACCAGTATTTTGGCTTTGCCGGCAGGAATGCCTTTGACTTCGTAGCCCCAGCGGCGTGCCAGTTTTAAGGCTGTTTCCACGGCCTCTACACCGGTATTCATCGGCAGCACTTTGTCGTAGCCGAACAAGGAAGTAATATATTGCGTGTATTCGCCCAGCAGGTTGTTGTGAAAAGCACGCGAGGTCAGCGTGAGCTTTTGCGCCTGCGCCGTCAGTACGCTGATGATCCGCGGATGACAGTGTCCCTGGTTGACGGCAGAATAGCCGGAAAGGAAAT
>JAEUVW010000192.1 GCA_016786525.1 Chitinophagaceae bacterium | reverse complement strand
TAAGCTGCGGGCAGTATTTTCCCAATAGGGCCTGCAGGTTTTTCAGTGCAAAGGGTTCGTCGTCGATGAGGATTACCTGTATCATGGTGTAAGGATTAAATGGCCAGTGTGATGATGACAACGGTACCCTGGTACCTACTGCCTTCTTTTATATTTCTGATGGACGTGCTGACTTTCTTTCCGCTCAGCTGTTCGTAAATATCCAGTTTGGACGAAGATAATTCCTGCCCGTGCGATACATGTTCTGCAGCTCCGCCCTCCTTCCCCGCTAAGGAAGCCTGCCGCCCGATACCGTTGTCCTCTACTTCACAGACCAGTTCGTTGTTTTTAATCCCGAACCGAATGGTTATCCGTTTTTCCAGTTGCTGCATGCCCTTGAATGCATGCCGCAGGGCATTCTCGATATGAGGCTGCAGCACCATCGGGGGAATGGGTAAATGCGCTTTTTCTGCAGGCACATTGTTTTCGATGGCATAAGTGAAATTGTCTTCGAAACGGAGCTGCTCCAGCTGCAGGTAATTGTCGATATAGCGCAGCTCTTCTTCAAGGCTTACAGAAGTCTTGCTGGAAAAGTCCAGCGTTTTCCGGAGCAGCTTGCCCAGTTTGCCCAGGTAGGCATCGGCCAGGGCCTCCTTCCCATTCGTGATAAAATACTGGATCGCATTCAGGGTGTTGAAGATAAAATGCGGGTTGATCTGGGCTTTCAGCGCTTTAAGCTCTACTTCCGCTATATGGCGCTTTACGGAGGCCCTTTTGAGCAATATTTTGTGTTTGCGGATCAGCAGGCTGCGCGAGACAATCAAAACAAGAACGGTAAAGACCAGCAGCGCCGATACCAGGAACAGCTTGGTTTGCCACCAGAAAGGCAGGATGGAAAAGCTGGCCATTGCCGCTACCGGAGACCAGCTTTGCTCTGTATTCATGGCCGCCACTTCAAAACGATAATCGCCCGGAGGCAATGATTCGTAGCGTACACTGTTTTGACGGGTATATTGCCAATCGCTGCGCAGTCCGCTCAGGCGGTAACGAAATAAAATATCACCCTGGCTTTGATAATCTATGCCGGAAAAACGGAACTCAATATTATTTTTCCCGGGCGCCAGGCTGAAACCCTGGTCTTGGGTGACCAGCACAGAATCATTGACCACGATGTCATTGATGTACACCAAAGGCGGTTTATGTTTTTTTAGTCCGGTATTGCCGAGCGCAAAAACAATCAGTCCCTGAGAAGTGCCCAGGTACACGCTATCGTCCAGGATTTTTACATCGTTGACATCCAATGAGGGCAAGCCAAGATGCTGCCCTGCGTCTTCAATTTCGTATTGATGAATGTCCCTCTTGAGCTTTATGCGATACAGACCCGAAAAAGTGGCCAGCCAGATCGTTTTCCTGGATTGATCAATGGCCATGGCTTTACAATTTGCATTTTTCAGCATGTCCTTACTGCCCAGAAATTCATACTGGCTGCCCCTGATCAGCAAAAGACCTTTCTGGGAAGTGCCGATCACGAGGGTGCTGTCGTATTCTTCCATAAAGGAGATGCTCAGCTCCTTCAGGGAAACCGGGGCTTTAAAAGTATCGACCTGCCAATGCCCTGGCCTCATTTTACGGCAAATCAAAATGCCATGCAGCCCCCCGGCCAGCAGATCGCCATTGCTGCGCTCCAGCAGGCAACTGACCCTGCCGCAGGGGACCATATCCGTCACTTTATCGGGCAGTTGCAATTTGTAACATTTACCGCTGGTACCCAGCCATACCTGGTTGTCGCGGCTTTTGCTGACATACTTTATCGCGGGGCCCGGGGATATATTGAAGCATTTTTTATTGCTTTTTGAAACGACAAAACCGTCATGCAAAGCACTGAAAAGGATATAATCCTTTTCGACATACAGGCACCTCATTTTTCCCAGCGCCGTTGTTTTTTCTTTCTCCACGGTATGGAAACCGGTATGGTCAAATACCTGGATATCGGTGTTGTTGAACCCGATGTACATTGCCCCGTCAAAAGGAAATAACTTCTGAATGTTGTCGGACAACAGGCCGTTTTGGGTTTCGTACAGCTGAACATTCTTTGATGGAACCATATACACCCCATTGCCTGCTGTACAGGCCCAGGTATTTCCTTCCCGGTCTGCAAAAAAATGCTGGATCAGCCTGTTTTTAAAAAGTGTTGGCCGTGAATGGTCCGGGGCAAACCAGGTGTTGACCGGCACAATGGAATCATTGTTGACCTGAGCCCAGAGCTGGTCCTGGTACCGGTAAATCTTTGAGATCGGAAAGGCAGTCCTGATTTTTTCGACCAGGAAGAATTTATCGTTGACCACCTGGAACCTGAAGCATTGGCGGTCTTTCATGAAGACGGCAAATTTCCCCTTATCCCAGGTCCCCGGACTGGATGTGATGACCGGGGTTTCATTCGTATACTTAATAGGTCCCCAGTATTCCTGGGAGTCGATCAATATTTTGTTTTTATACAACCTGAAATGCCCGAAATAAAGAGGAGCAACAGGAACGATGCAATCACCCAGGTCCAGCACTTCTCCTCCCCCCCTCAGGTGGCTGCGTGTCAGTATTCCCTGCTCATTGATCAGGACGGCTTCGCTTCCTGCACTGAAAGTAATCAATACTTTTTTGCCTAAAGGATTAAAGCGGAAATACCCTTTATTGTTACTCACCTGGGTCTTTTGACACACGCTATCTCCTACCACTACCCTGTTATCCAGGATGTAACAGGGAACTGAATTAAAGCAACTGAGCCATATCCTGCCCACGGCATCTTCCGCCAGGTTGACAATGTCGTTGTCCGGCAGCCCGTTTGCGGCAGTAAATTTTTTAAATTCCTTACCATCAAAACGGCAGACACCATTATTGGTGGCAAACCACAAAAAACCCTTGTGGTCCTGGATCACAGAATACACATTATTGCTGGGCAGCCCGTCTTTAACGGTATAATTCCTTTCGATATAGGTTTGCGCAAGACAGGTGCTCCCGGTCACTGCAAAGAAAAGGAAAAGGGTGATCAAGCGGCAACAGGCCTTCATGAACAAGGTAAATGAATGCTGAAAATAATAAATAATTTATTCTTATCCGGTACCGCCTTTCCGCAATTTGACCATACCTGCTTTCTGACACACTCCTTCCCGATAGCGACACACTTATTACATGGTCCCGATCGTTAAACGCCCATGTGCTACATTATGCACCCAGTACAGCTCCTGTTGCACTTTTCCCACTCCCATACGACACACTTGTTCCCCTTTCCGGCACACCTGTTACCGATGACTTTTTACCATGATGCTGATCTGTAATGTAGCTGTACAGGCTATTGAAACCGGAGCAGATTGCCCAAAAATCGCCGGCTTTGCCGGGATCAAACATTTCCGTTCTTCCGCTTTAAAGCACAACACGCTATTACAGCATCAGCCAGCATGAATGTTGTTCTGCCTCACGCGCGCACCCGTTTCAAGTATTCCCGGAAAAAAATTTTTTATTACGAAACACTTCGTACATTTGAATACGAAACACTTCGTAGATGAACAGGAAACAACAAATCAAACCCACGGAATCCGAACTGGAGATCCTGCAGATCCTTTGGGCATCAGGGCCAGCCACGGTAAGGACCGTGCACGAGCAATTGTCGCAGACAAAAGATACGGGCTATACAACCACTTTAAAACTGATGCAGATCATGCTGGAAAAGCAATTGCTGGGCAGAGAGGGTTCTGGCAAAACCCATATCTATACCGCCCTTGTCAACAAAGAGCAGGCACAGGGGCAAATGCTGCAACGGATGATCGAAACCATGTTCAACGGCTCTGCAATGAAAATGGTGATGCAGGCGCTCGGCAGCCATAAGGCCAGCAAGGCCGAGCTGGACATGATCAGGGCATACCTGGACCAGAAAACAAAATCATAAGCAATACTCATTCCTTTACCCCAAACGCTATTCTTTCATCCTTAAAAATTGATACCATGGCTACCTGGACACCCATCCTATCCTGGGCACTGATCTGCTCCCTGGCACAGGGTCTTATCATTTATACCGCATTGCGGGTCATCCTGAACCTGCAGGCGGGACTAAGTGCCTCAGCCAAATACAGGCTTTCCCTGGCCGCCCTCAGCCTGCTGCTGCTGTGGTTTGGCCTGACCCTGAAGCAACAGCTGCACCAGGGCCCTGTTCAGCAGGTGCAACCCGCCACAGCGCTTCCTGCACTACAGGACACTCCGGAGGCCACACTTTTGGCCGGAGCGACCACTGTACTGCCTTCCCTGCCCGGGGTCCGCGCTCTTTTTCCCTACCTGGCAGCAGCTTACCTGGCCGGCCTGGTCTTCATGCTGCTCAGGCTTTGGGCAGGCATACGGCAATTGGCCCGCCTCAGCACAAAAGGCCGGGCAGCAGCAGAGCATGGAACAGATCAATTGCTGCACTCCTTAATGCTGAAGCTGGGACTCAGGCGCCCGGTCCGGCTCCTGATTGCCGTACAGGCCAGTGTTCCGATGGTGACCGGTTTCAGGAAACCGCTCATCCTGTTGCCCGCAGCCAGTGTGCGGGAACTAAGCTCCAAAGAGCTGGAAACGATCCTGCTGCATGAGCTCGCCCATATCAAACGGCAGGATTTCCTGGTCAATATGCTGCAAAGTGTTGTTGAGGCCATCCTGTTCTTTAACCCTTTCGTGTGGCTGATCTCCGGTATTGTACGCAGGGAAAGGGAATATTGCTGCGACGACCTCGTACTGTCCCATACTGGCGGGCGGCTGGACTATGCCCGGGCACTGACAACAGTGGCAGGCCTGGATAAGGGAGCGCTGGCTATGGCCGCCGGCGGACGTCCCGGACACCTGATGCTGCGCATCAGGCGCATTGTAGAGCCGCAGAAAGGCCCCTTCAGTTTCGGCCGTATGGCTGCAGCACTGCTGATCCTGGTACTGATCACGATGACGGCAAGCCGCGCATCCTATTCTTTTGCGATGATCAGGAGTGAGCTGATAGACGGCTCCCGGGCATCCGGCAACAATGCGGAACCTACAGGAGCCGACAGTGAAGAGCTGCGCCTGGTCGCCCAACTGCGCGACGACCGCCTGATCGATGAGGCCAAAGGTTTTGTCATTGAAAGAAAAGGAGATCTGCTGCTGGTCGACTACAAGGCCCTACCCGCCTCCCTGGCCCGAAAATACCTGGCCCCGCTCAGGAAAAAGGAAATGCACATACAAGTGTACCCCCTGCAGGAAAGGATCAAACGCCACCCCGGCAGCAGTCTTTTGCAGCTGGCTGCTCCGATACAGCTCTCCTCGCCTTGTGTAGACTACAGCGTACCCAAAGAAGATTGCTGAATCAGCGGATAGCAGCATTGCCCAAACACAGTTCCTCTTTAAAAACAAACGAATGAAAACGCGTATCCTTTTATCCATCACAGCACTCGCTGGCATGATGGCCTGCCATACTTCCAAAAAAACGGGCAGCGCCCCGGCCCCCACCCCTGCAGTATCTGATACAAAGCCACTGGTCAGCAGGCCGGCAAACGGCATTTATCCCCCTGGACAGGAAGAGCTGGCCGCTATACAGGCCAGGTTCCGCGATGCAAGCCTGGATCAGTTGAAAAAAGGCCATATGATCTACAGCCTGGGGGCCTGCATCCAGTGCCACAAAGCGATGAACATTTATCAGCGGAGCGAAGCCCAGTGGGCGGGCATCCTGGAAGATATGGCCCAGAGGGCCGGAATCACAGCAGAACAGAAAGATGCGGTCTACAAATATATCCTTGCCGTAAAGGCAGTAAAGGCCGGGGAATCGAAGTAGCCTGTTGTGCAGAGCTGAACCTGCCCGCGAAAAGAAGGATTACAGGATCAGCTTATTTTTTTTCCGGCCGGGCTCTTCTGCTCCATTGAGCCTGGTGCGCCGGATGAAATACAATAACGCAAACAAGGAGCAGGCGCTGAACAGGACCACCAGCAGGCAGATATTCACAGGGTAATCCTGGATCATAAAGGTGATACCGATAATACCAAGGCTGCAAAGCGCAATGATGATCACCGTTTTGGTATGGGAAAAACCCAGGTCGAGCAAAAAGTGGTGCAGGTGGGTACGGTCTGCTGCAAATGGCGATTTGCCTTTGATGATGCGCATGGTAAATACCCTGAAGGTATCGAACACCGGGATAAACAACAGGGACAAGGCTCCGAGCAAAACGGCCCTGGCGCTGTGGAACAGCATATTGCCTTCAAAGTGGCGTACCTTATCCGTCAGCACTATCGCCAGTACCGCAATAACGAAACCAATCACAAGCGACCCCGAATCGCCCATAAAGATGCGCGCCGGGTGGTAATTAAAGCGGAGGAAACCGACAATGGCCCCCATCAGGGAAAAGGAGATCACCGCAGGGCTGTAATTGCCGGTAATGATAAAGGCAAAACCCAGGAAAAAGGTACAGATCACCGCCATGGTTCCGGCAAGGCCGTCTATACCGTCGATCAGGTTGAAGGCATTGCTGACAAAAGTACAACCCACAATGGTGACCAGCAGGCTTAAGGCATAAGGCATTTGATGGATACCCAAGAAACCATGCAAATCATCCAGCCTGAAATCCGCCAGTACCGCAATGATGGTAGAAGCAGCAATCTGCGCA
>JAEUVW010000132.1 GCA_016786525.1 Chitinophagaceae bacterium | reverse complement strand
AGTATAAATGGTGGGAATACTGGCGCCGCCCCTCGATGTCGATCAATGAACTGAAGGCCGTACAGAACAATGTGCAGGAAGTGGGCACCGCCACCTTGCTGCTGACCCTGAACGGCCGTTCGGTACGGTACAATGATAACGACGTCAGTGGTTTCACTGCTTTTGCCGTTACCCGCGACTTCGAAAAACTGCAGAATATAGAAGTGGAAGACGGCCGCTACCTCAATACCGCCGAGGTAGACGGAGGCGTGCCTTCGGCCGTCATCGGCAACGAACTGTATGAAAGCCTGTTCGGCGGCAGCGTGAACCCCATCGGCAGGAGTGTTTCCTTCCTGGGTAAAAACTACCTGATCATCGGGCGATTAAAGAAAGTGGGGCAGAATGCCGCAGGCTTCAACTTCGATAACGGCCTCATCGTTTCCTTTCACTCTGTGGGTTCGGTCATTGATGTCAAATCCCTGAACTATGACCCGGTGCTGATGGTGAAAGCCAAGCCCGGTGCCGTGGTCAGCGAAATGCAGTTTGAAGTGGAAGGCGCCCTGCGGGCCGTGCGGAAATTGCGCCCCGGGCAGGCCAACGACTTTGCCGTCAATAAGCTGAGCCAGATCACGCAGCGCATGGACATCATGTTCGGGATGATCAATGCGGTGGGTGCGGTGATCGGCGGTATTTCGCTCATTGTCGGGGCCTTCGGCATCGCCAACATTATGTTTGTAACGGTCAAGGAACGCACCCGCTACATCGGCCTCAAAAAAGCCATTGGCGCACGTTCTATCTACATTCTCATTGAATTCCTTATTGAAGCGGTGTCCCTGTGTATCATCGGCGGCCTGATCGGTATCCTGATGGTCTGGATCATTGCGCTCATCGTCAGTTCCAGCGGCGACATGAAGCTGTCCCTGTCGCTTCAGAATATATTAATCGGTATTTTTACCTCGGCCTTTGTAGGGGTCATTGCCGGTTTTATCCCGGCATATAAAGCGTCAAAGCTGGACCCTGTAGTGGCAATACGCTCCCTTTAATTCAATATGACACAATCACGTACCCTCATCCTCAGCCCCGAACAGATCCGGCTCAAAATACAACGTATGGCTTACCAGGTCTGGGAAAAAAATGCCGGCCGCAGCGAACTGATCATGATCGGTATTGCCGACAACGGCTTTGTGCTGGCGCAGTTGCTGGCGCAGCAAGTGGAGGCCATCAGTCCCGTAAAGGTACAACTGATCAGCCTGGCCTTCGATAAAGGCACCCCCCTGCGCAACCTGCCGCAGATCAGCGAAAACCTGGACGGCAAATCCGTACTGCTGGTGGACGATGTGGCCAATTCCGGCAAAGTGCTGTTGTACGCCCTGCGGCCCGTACTGGCTTATTTTCCTTCGCAGATCAATATGGCCGTGCTGGTGGACCGTAAGCATAAGTCCTACCCGGTGAACCCGGATATCGTAGGGCACAGCCTGTCTACGACCCTGCAGGAAAATATTACTGTAGAGAGCGACGGAACCAGCCTTACCGGCGTATACCTCGATTAACATGGAGCCGATAACGATCAGGACTGCCACAGAACAGGATATCCCACTCATCAACGAATTGGGGGAGCAGTCCTTTTACCCCACTTACCTGCCTTTTATCAGCGCCGAACAGGTGTCGTATATGTTTCATATGATGTACGATGCCGCCGCACTGCGGAAGCAGATGCGGGAACGCGGTGATATCTTTTTCATCGCGTACGCAGGAACACAGGCTTTGGGCTTCGCGTCCTGCCAGCATAGGGCGGAGGGCGTCACCAAACTGCACAAACTCTATGTATTGCCGGAATTGCAGGTGAAAGGGGTGGGTAAAGCCCTGCTGGACAGGGTAGAGCAGGCGGCGGGGGAAGCCGGGCAGGGGCAGGTATTGCTGAACGTGAACCGCGAAAACAAAGCCATCGGTTTTTACAGGAAATGCGGCTATGCCATCCGTGCAGCAGACGATATCGACATCGGGAACGGCTTTTTCATGAACGATTATGAAATGATAAAATCGCTATACTGAAGGTTTTTGCCACTGAATATAAACTACCTTCGCCATCAGGTATAAAAAAGTAACAGGATTATTAATGGGTTTTTTTGATAAGTTATTTAAACGGAACAAAGAGCAGGAAGAGCAGAAAGTAGCTCTGGACGAAGGTTTGAAAAAAACCAAAGAAGGCTTTTTCTCCAGGATCACCAAAGTGATCGCCGGCAAGGACAAGGTGGATGAAGAAGTGCTGGACGACCTGGAAGATGCACTGGTCAGTGCGGACGTGGGTATCGAAACCACTGTAGAGATCATCAAACGCGTCGAAGACCGCGTAGCCAAAGATAAATATGTCGGCACCACCGAGCTCAATACGGTATTGCAGGAAAGCATCATGAGCGTGCTCACCGATGCGCCGGGCAGTGAATTTGAAACCTTTGACCTGCCTTCGGGTGTGAAGCCCTATGTACTGCTGGTGGTAGGGGTAAACGGTGTGGGCAAGACCACCACCATTGGCAAACTCGCACACAACTTTAAGAAAGCCGGTAAAAGCGTAGTATTGGGTGCAGCCGATACCTTCAGGGCTGCAGCTGTAGACCAGCTGACCATCTGGAGCGACAGGGTAGGCGTGCCGATCGTGAAAAAAGAAATGGGCAGTGATCCCAGCTCTGTGGCCTTCGACGCCGTACAAAGCGCCATCGCCCGCGATGCGGATATCGTCATCATCGACACGGCAGGCCGCCTGCACAACAAGGCGCACCTGATGGAGGAGCTGAGCAAGATCCGCCGCGTGATCAGCAAAAAAATGCCTGATGCACCGCACGAAGTCTTATTGGTGCTGGACGGCAGTACGGGGCAGAATGCCCTGGAGCAAGCCAAGCACTTCACCGCCGCAACAGATATCAGCGCCCTGGCCATCACCAAACTGGACGGTACCGCCAAAGGTGGCGTGGTACTGGCCATCGCGCACCAGTTTAAAATACCGGTAAAATACATCGGTGTCGGTGAGCGTATGGAAGACCTGCAGATCTTCAACAAAGCGGAGTTTGTAGACAGTTTGTTCAGTCTGCAGGCCGATTAGCGGGTAAAACAGTAGCCTCATTGTAGGGGGAGTAAAAATTTGATAAGCAGGCTGATCTCTATAAACGACTATCATCCCGAGGAACGAGGGATCTATACGTTGATCAGTTACCCCCCTATCCTCCCGCCAGGGCGGGACAGGCACTCCACAGGAGGGGAAATCAGCGTTACGACTGGGTACCCTTTTGTTGGGCAACATCCGTGTATAAATAATAAGCCTTGTTTTTTGAAAATGCCGTTACGATCCTTACTTTTGCAATCAGATATTAATCCGGAAAAAACAGATGAAAAATAATACCTTACTCGTAGTGATCGGCCTGGTGCTGCTGGCAGCCGTGTCCCGCATCATCTGCGCTACCGCAGGAGCCTATAATTTCGCTCCCGTAGTGGCCATAGGCCTGGTGAGCGGTATGCTGATCAAAGATGCCAAAACGGCCATTCTGGTTGCTTTGCTGGGGCAGTTTGTGGCCGATGTGTACTTCCAGTTGTTCCCTACAGCCATCAACTGGGGCTTTTACGGCATCAGCCAGTTCTTCGTTTATGCCGGGATTATTGCTGCAGCCTTTATCGGCAGAGCCATGAACAAAGTCAGTGCAGTAACGGTGATCGGCGGTACCTTCGCGGCTTCCGTAGCCTTCTTCCTGGTATCGAACTTCGGGTATTTTGCACAGGGCTACAACGGGTATACCCTGAGCGGCCTGGCCAAAAGCTATATTGATGCGATCCCCTTTTTCAAAGCCAGCCTGCTGGCAGATTTTACCGGCAGCGCCGTATTGTTCGGTGCTTACTTCCTGGTAAAATCCGTATTACCGGCCAACGCCCTCAAAACCGCTTAATCAAACCTTACTTACTCAACTCAAAAATTTCATAAAGCATCCGATAATGGCAAAGAAGATCAAACCAACCGCACGTCAGAAAATGATCCTGTTAGTGCATTTCATCGCATTTACCGTGGTAACCATCCTGATGTGGACCCTGTACGATAAAGGCGCTACTTCATGGGTATACCCCTGGCCGGCCTGGTTTACAGCAGCCTGGGCTTTGTCTCTGGTTGGTCACGTTTGCGCCCTGTTTACTTCTTACGAAGACCCGGGACTGGATGAATTCAACCGCCTGAGCAACAACTAAAAAATTAAACATAAGATAATCGGAATCCGGTACCATCAGGTGCCGGATTTTTTATTTTGCAGCCGGAAGCCAGCCCCCTTGCTTTTGAAAATGATTATGCGTAATATTGGTAAGAATCATTGTTTCACGAATTTTAAATGATGTGATTATGGATCAGAATCAGCAATACATTGCCCTGGTGACAGGGGGTACGGGCGGACTGGGTACCGCCATTTGCAAGCGCCTCAGCAAAGACGGCTATCATGTGGTGACGGCTTATAATAATGAAGAGAAAGCAAAGAAGTGGCAGGAGCAGATGCAGCAGGAAGGTTATGCCTTCGACATGTACCAGGTCGATGTCAGCGATTACCGGTCCGTAGAGCAAATGATCACGGATATCGAACAGAAACTCGGCCCGATAGACATACTGGTGAACAATGCCGGTATCACCCGCGACGGGCAGTTCCGGAAAATGAGCCTGGAGAACTGGGATGCCGTGCTGAAAACGAACCTGTACAGCGTCTTCAACTGTACCCGAAATGTGATCAACCAGATGTGCGACCGCAACTATGGCCGCATCATCAACATATCCTCAGTGAATGGCCAGCGCGGACAGTTCGGCCAGGCCAACTACTCGGCCGCAAAAGCCGGTATGCATGGCTTTACGAAAACCCTGGCGATGGAAGTAGCGCGCAAAGGCATCACCGTCAATACCATTTCCCCCGGTTATATCGCCACGGATATGGTGATGGCCGTGCCGGAAGAGATCAGGAATAAAATTGTAGCGGAAATCCCTGTCGGCCGTATGGGCGGTACGGAAGAGATCGCGCACCTGGTCTCTTTCCTGGCCAGCAAAGAGGCCAGCTTCATTACCGGTGCCAACTACGCGATCAATGGCGGGCAGCATGTGTATTAGTGCTGCAACAGTTCTGTAAGATTTTCAAATCAGACCTATAAGGTTTTCAAAACCTTATAGGTCTTGCTTCGTACTGTCCTTCCGAAACGGAACGTAGTGGAGTGAGGAATCTCTACATGTTGCGTGTAGTTTTGCGTATAGATCCCTCCTTCGTCGGGATGACACATATAGTTGTGTGATCAGATTCCTGAACAGTGTGCTATCATTCCGAACACAGCGAATCGGAGTGAGGAATCTGTACGCTTATTTCCGGCTTATTGTAGAGGTGCCTGAGCCACGCTCGCGTCCTACGCTTATACCAGCGTGCCAGTCAACTTTTATTACCGATATCTTTTAGATTGGAGAAACCTTACAGGTCTTATCGTATATTGCAATGATGTCATGCGTCGTCATCCACTCCATGCGCTTCAAAATCCTGCTGCCCTTATTCTGTCTGCTGCTGCGTGCCCACCCGCTTTCTGCCCAGGATACCGCCTATGCGGGCCTGCGCTATCCCGACAGCCTGAACACCGGCAGGGTATGGGCCGTTGCCGGTACGGAAGCGGCGCTCTGGGCCGGCTCTATGGCCTACCTGCAATTCGTCTGGTACAAGGACAAAAAGCGCGTACCCTTCGAGTTTTACGACGACAGCAGGGGTTACCTGCAGGTCGATAAATTCGGGCATGTATTCGGCTCCTATCTCGAAAGTTATATCGGCTACCATGCCCTGCGTTGTGCAGGCGTACCCAAAAGAAAAGCATTGTGGTATGGCGGTACACTGGGCATTTTGCTGCAGACGCCGATAGAAGTCTGGGACGGTATGTATGAAGACTGGGGTTTTTCCTGGAGCGATATGGCGGCAAATGCTGCAGGCAGCGCACTCGTGATCGGGCAGGAGCTGCTCTGGGACGAGCAGCGCATCAAGTACAAATTTTCCTTTTCCCCCTCTCCCTATGCCAAAGCTGCCAATGGCTACCTGGGTACCGGCTTCGGCCAGCTCTTCAACGACTACAACGGCCATACTTACTGGCTCAGCATGGGCATCAATAAGATAGTCCCCAACAGGATATTGCCCGACTGGCTGAACATAGCTGCCGGTTACAGCGGCAATGGTATGATCGGGGAATTTGAAAACCTCAAATCGTATTACGGTGTGCCGATACCGCCTTATACACGCTACCGCCAGTATGTGCTATCGCTGGATGTGGACTGGACCAAGATCAAAACACGCAGCCGTTTCCTGCGCACGATCTTCCAGGGTATGTTTATGGTAAAGCTGCCCTTCCCGGCTATTGAATTTAATTCCTTAGGGCAGGTAAAAGGGCATTGGCTGTATTACTAAAGGCTTATTGTACCGGCTGCACCGTATAGCCTTCTGCTTTCAGCAAGGTGAGTAAACCTGGTACGTGTCCTGCTCCTACACCGAAAAAGGTTGGCTTTTCCTGCATCATTTTCTGCATGGCGGGAATCCATTTTTTATTGCGGTCGTCAATCAGCTTTTTCCCGTCCATACCGCCTTCAGAGCCCATGTCCGACATCAGCTTGTTCAATGTATTCAGATCCTGCTTTTTGTAGGCGCTCATCAGTTCTTTCAGTTCGTCCGTATTTTCTTCTTCACCCTTTGCAATGCGGATCATCTGCTGGATAATCGAATCGGTGGGAATGGATTCCAGCACTTCCATCTGCTCGGCCAGTGTTTCCAGTCCTTTTACCTCATCTTTCTGTTCCGCAGCCTTTTCCACCAGTTTCATTTCATAAGATACCGTTTCCTGGCAAGGGCCTTGTGCCAGGCCCATCGTGTACATCAGGTACAGGGCTACGGGCTTCATGCGGCTGGCGATCTCCAGGTTCTGGCCCAGCGAATCTTCGATAAAGTGTGCGACTGCCTGGTAGTCTGCTTCATTGCTGAAGTAATCGCGCAGGGTAGTGCCGCTCAGGTCAAACAGCATCATGCCGGCATTGGACATCAGGTTGGGGTCGCTCATGTTCATTTCCAGGCAAAGCTGGCTGGTCGCGTCCATGGCCTGCTGCATTTTACTGGTCCAGAAATAATCCTGGGAGCAGATGACATGAATGGTGCCGAACAGGTAGGAAGCCTCTTTGTTGTCCTTTTTCGTGATCTTCCACAACAGGGAATTGGCTGTTTTGCTCTTCTGTGCACTGGCGCCAAAGCAAAAGATCAGCCCGATCAGGCTGAACAATAATTTCTGAAATGATTTTTTCATAGAAAGGGGATTAATGAAATAAGAGCGTGCCGGCGCTCAAAGCCATACCGGCCACGATGGCCGCAATCTTCTGTTTGGTCAGCATATGCTGTTTGGTGCCACTTTCGAAGAATATGGTCGTCGAAATATGGATGAAGGCACCGGCAACCACCGGTATCACCATACCCA
>JAEUVW010000025.1 GCA_016786525.1 Chitinophagaceae bacterium | reverse complement strand
AGACAAAGCTGCCGTTCAGGAACTGGTACAGTTATTGTCCGGCAAGCAAAAGGACCTGCGCCACGACAGCATTAAAGTTTTGTACGAAACCGGTGCGCTGGAACCCGCTTTGCTGGCCCCTTACCTGCAGGATTTCCTGGGCCTGTTGCAGCATAAAGACAACCGCCTGCAATGGGGCGCGATGACGGCTTTACAAACCTTGACCGCAACAGAGCCGAAAGCCTTGTACACCGCACTGCCCCGCATCCTCGAAGCCGCTGAAAGCGGCTCCGTGATCACCAACGATGCCTGTGTGCGCATCCTGGTGCAACTGTGCACCGGAAAACCGTACAGCGCCAAGGTTTTGCCTTTGCTGAACGAAAAACTGCTGCACAGCCCGGAAAACCAGTTGCCGATGTATGCCGAACTGGCGTTGCCGGTGATCGACAAGACGCACCAGGACAGTTTTATCCGCACGCTGAACACACGCCTAGCCGATATCGACAAAGAAAGCAAGCGCAAGCGCGTGCTGCAGGTCTTGAAAAAACTGCAGGCATCCTAATGGCCTTTTACGATCTGCCCAAGGCCGAACGGGAACAGCTGAGCCGCCGGATACAGGCGGATATCCTGCAGGAGCTGCAAGCCGGTACCGATGTGCTGACTTTGACCTATTGCAACGATGAGGATACGTATATCCGCAAAGCGGCTTACCTGGGCATTGGCCGCCTCTTTTTACGCGAGCAACATATGTTCAAAATGATCATTAGTTCATTGCTTAAGTTGGCTGTACATCCCGGTTTCCGTGTCCGCCAAACGGCCATCAATGCGGCCGGGGAAATCGGTAAGACCGACTTCGGTCTTGTGCAATCGTTTTTTGACAAAGGACTGTTTGACCCGCATCATTCCCCGCGCAATGCCGTGATCGGCTCGATTAAAAAGATGGGCGAAGTGAATCCGGAGCCGGTGCTGGCCTGGGCCAAGACTTACCTGCAGCACCCGGATAAGGAGATCCGCCGGGAGATCTGCCATGGTATTGAACTGCGCGGCCGCAAATACCCGCAGGACATTCTGCCCCTGTTGCAGGAATTGCAGTTTGACCGTACCGCCCGTGTGCGCAATACCCTGGTGCATGTGATCGGGCAGATCGCCTATAAGAAAGGCTGCCTGGATATTGTGCTGAATCATTTGCAGCATTGGGACAATAAAGACCTGGTGCGCGATGCACTGGAGGAGATCGTTGATGTGCATGAGCGCTACAAACAGTTTGCGGCAATGACGCAAGCGGAAGCCATCGCGGTGATTGAAAGGTCTGGCCTGCATTTGTAGCCTGTGGCTTCCGTCATTTAACAATCATTTCATAGGCTGCCCTGCAAAAAGTACCCGCAGAAGCCCCTATCTTTGGCGCCATGCGTCAGTGGATTGCTTACTTTATGCTTACGATCTTCTCCTTCCAGGTATTGCCTGTAAAGGAGATCGGCCGCATTTTGTTCAAATCGCTGATCACTGAAGAGATTCACGAGGATCATGAAGAGTGCGACGAGCTCAAATTCAAGGAAACCATGCCTTTCCGGAAAACACCTCCGGTGACCCATGAACGCAGGTCCTATTTTGAACAGAAACTGGCCCTGTCTTTTCCCTGGTCTTCGCTGATCGAACACCAACACTTCCCTGGTATCTTCGTACCCCCGCCCAACGCCTGATGAATGAGTACAGCTGCGCTGAAGCATCAGTGTAGTTGCCTGCTACTACCTGTCTACACCACAGGTGGTATATGCCAATTTTCCTGCTTGTCCTGTTTCCTCAAAACGGCAAGCACGATTTTTCTTTCCTCATTCAAATGTATCAATTGAAAACATCACCCTTTTCTTATCTGAAGAACGACCTGATGTCCGGCCTGGTCGTCTTCCTCATTGCAGTACCCCTGTGCCTGGGCATCGCGCTGGCTTCAGGGGCACCCCTGATAGCGGGTATCAACGCCGGTATCGTCGGCGGTATTGTGGTCGGCCTGCTGAGCAAATCGCAACTGAGTGTGACCGGCCCGGCTGCCGGTCTGACGGCCATTGTTGTGAGCGCTATCCCGGCCCTGGGCGGCTTCCAGCTGTTCCTGTGCGCGGTAATCGTAGCCGGTATTTTCCAGTTTATCCTGGGCCTGTTGAAAGCCGGCAGTATCTCCAATTACTTTCCCTCCAACGTTATTGAAGGAATGCTGGCCGGTATCGGCGTCATCATCATCCTGCGGCAGCTGCCGCATGCTTTTGGCTATGATCTCGACAACGACGGAGAGTTTTTCTCCGTAGAGACCGGAGGTGAAAATATGTTCGACCTGGCGCTGAACCATATCAATTTCCTGCATCCCGGCGCTATCGTGGCCGCTATCGTGTCCATACTGATCCTGATCCTCTGGCAGCGCCCCGCCTTTAAAAAGATACAATGGTTGCCCGGCGGGCTGATCGCGGTGATCTCCGGTGTGGTGATCAACGAGATCTTTAAAGCGACTGGCAGCAGTTGGGCGATCGGCCGTGCCAACCTGGTCACGCTCCCTACCCCGTCTTCTATACAGGAATATTTCGGTCAATATGTATTGCCTGATGTGACAGGATTTTCGAATCCAAAAGTATGGACAACAGGACTGATCATCGCAGTCGTAGCGTCCATTGAGAGCCTGCTGTGTATTGAAGCCACAGACAAACTGGACCCAATGAAGCGCTTTACCTCCGGCAGCAAGGAATTGCTGGCCCAGGGCGTGGGTAACATTGTCAGCGGCCTGATCGGTGGTTTACCGGTTACGTCCGTGATTGTACGGTCTTCGGCCAATATCAATGCAGGCGGCCGTACCAAGCTGGCAACCATCTTTCACGGTGTCCTGTTGCTGGTACTGGTAGCGCTGATCCCTATGGTGCTGAACCTGATCCCTTATGCTTCGCTGGCGGGTATCCTGATCATTACCGGCTACAAGCTCTGTAATCCCCGCATCTTTAAACAGATCTGGAAAGAAGGCGGCTGGGTACAGTTCCTGCCCTTCGTCGTGACCGTGATTGCAGTGGTCGGTATAGACCTGCTGAAAGGCGTGGGTATCGGCCTGGCCGTAAGCATCTTCTTTATCCTGCGTCAGAATATGCGGAACTCCTACTATTTCCAGCGCAGTTCGTACAAAGAAGGAGAGCTGATCAAGATCCAGCTTTCGGAAGAGGTGTCGTTCCTGAACAAGGGCAGCATCAAAAAGACCCTGGATAGCCTTCCCGAGGGCAGCAATGTGATCATTGACGCGGGCAATACCCAATATATTGACTTTGACGTACTGCATGTGATCCAGGATTTTGCCGTAGCGCAAGCCGCAGAAAAGGATATTAAAGTGTCGCTTGTCGGCTTCCGGAATATCTATAAATTGCCGACGGTAGACTCTGAGCGGGACATTATTTCCCGCCTGATCGATAAAAAAGACGAACCAAAAAGAAGTTCCGGCAGGGCTTTGAAACTGCTGAATGAACTGAAGAAAAAATAAAACTTTATAAAAACAAAACAACTATGCCAAACAGAAATCTGACGCCGCAAGAGGCGCTGACGAAACTGAAAGAAGGAAACTTTCGCTTTTACAATAACTGGAGCATCAACCAGGACCTGCTGCAGCAGGTAAAGGATACACAGCACGGGCAGCAGCCCTTTGCCGCTATCCTCAGCTGTATGGACTCCCGTACTTCCGCCGAACTGATCTTTGACCTGGGTATCGGTGACATTTTCAGTATCCGTATTGCCGGGAACATTATCTCTGAAGGGATACTGGGCAGCCTGGAATACGCTACGGCTGCTGCCGGAGCCAAACTGATCGTGATCCTGGGCCACACCAATTGCGGAGCCATCAAAGGTGCCTGCGATGATGTGAAAATGGGCAACCTGACCGGCCTGCTCGATAAGATCAAACCGGCTATTGCCAAAGAGACAACGATCAAAGAAGACCGCACCAGCAACAACCCTGACTTCGTAAATGCAGTGACCAACCTGAACATCCACCATTCGCTGGACCAGGTACTGGAAAAAAGCCCGGTGATCGCCGACCTGGTAAAGGAAGGTAAAGTCGGTATCATTGCGGCCTTATATGATGTCAGCAAAGGCATCATCACGTTCTACGACGACTATGCGGTGATGCCGCAACTGGCGAAAGAAAACAAAGAACCGATTGCTTAAGCGAAACCGGATAAAATAAAAGCGTCCTGTACCGTTGGTGTGCAGGACGCTTTGTTTTTTCTGTGCCGGTACAAGGCTGAAAACACATAAGGTTTCAAAAACTTTAAAAACCTATAAGGTTTCGAAAACCTTATAGGTTTAAGTTCAGGAGCAGCTATTTTTCCACCACCAGGCTTTCGGCCTGCACGCCCAGGTCCAGCA
This sequence comes from Chitinophagaceae bacterium, assembly GCA_016786525.1. Lineage (GTDB taxonomy): Bacteria > Bacteroidota > Bacteroidia > Chitinophagales > Chitinophagaceae > Rurimicrobium. The sequence continues at coordinate 2,706 of JAEUVW010000025.1, read as the reverse complement.
GGATCGCCGACAGGTCTTTCACAAAATTTTCCGGCCCGCAGAGGTAAAAGTACTGGCTGAAATCTTTGATGACCCGGATCAGGTAATTGCGGTCGATGCGGTGATAGCCAAAGCCGATGCGGTTTTCGTGCGAGAAGAAATTGACCATATCCTCTTTCAGCATCATTTTCAGTTCCTGGTACAGGATCACATCTTCAACTGTGCCGGTGGAATAGATCAGTTTGTTGCCTTCGATCTGGTTGGCCTTGAACAGGTGCCGGAAGATGGAGATAAACGGTGTAATGCCAGCTCCGCCCGCCAGGAATACACCCTGGCCTTTGTAATTGATGGCACCAAAGGCATCCTGTATGATGAGCTCAACACCGGCATTGGTCTTCCCCAGTTGCCGCGTTACCCCCCCGTGATCGTTGTAGATCTTGACCATAAACTCCAGGTATTGCTGCGAGATGAGGTTGGTAAAGGTAAAAGCCCGGAACTGGTCTTTCCAGTCGGGCAGGTTGATCGCAACCTCTGTACCCTGCCCCGGAACAAAAGTGTAGCCCGGTGGCTTCTCCACGATAAAGCGTTTCACATCGTGGCTGATGTATTCGGCATCTAAGATCTTAACGGCGTATTTATTCACAAAGTTTGATTTATAAGCGTACACTATTTGCGTTGCAGGCGCATCACCCCGATATCTCCCCGTATCAGGTCGATTTCGTTAGGGCCATGAAAAGAGAAGCTTGTGACCTTAGCCAGGGCTTCCATAAACTGCTGCTCCCCTGCCCCCGGACAAAACATCTTGGTACTGCCCATAGGGCCGGAAAAGGCCAGGCTGCTGCCGTCTAGTGTAATAGGGCCAAAGAAATTGTTGCAGCCGTTGTTGCCACTCACTTTCTTGCCTGCCACATCGAAGGTGATGACGGGTATCTTGCCTTTGTACAACGTAGCCATGTCTGCACCTTCAAGGTAGGTCAGGGTCCAGGTGCCGTCCAGGGTATTCTGTTGGCTGACTGCTGTCTTGTTTTTCTTTCTTTTCTTGCACATGCCCTGGCTGTCTGCCGGAAGCAGCAGGCCGCACAAGCAAGTGAGGATCAGTATTTTTTTCATCAGCACTGATTTGTTTGGTGCCGACAAACTTATTCCTTTTTAGTCAATTATCTTTGCGGCTTAACGTAAAGTATTGTTTTGGAAACCTCGATCAGTTTAAACAAGTTTATCAGTGATACCGGCTATTGTTCCCGGAGAGCAGCAGACAAGCTCATTGAAGCAGGGCGCGTACTGGTGAATGATGAACCGGCGCAGCTGGGCATGCGTTACCAGGCCGGAGATGTGGTGGAGGTCGACGGCAGTATTATCAAAGCGCCGAAAAAAGACAAGCTGATTTATATCGCTTTGTACAAGCCACCGGGGATCACCACGACTTCAGAGGCGCATATCCCGGGCAATATCGTGGCTTTTGTGAACCACCCGAAGCGGATCTTCCCTATCGGCAGGCTGGACAAAGATTCCGAAGGCTTGATCTTCCTCACCAACGACGGGGATATTGTGAACAAGATACTCCGTGCCGGCAACAAACATGAAAAGGAATACATCGTGCGTCTGCATAAGCCTGCAGAGCAGGGTTTTGTTACCCAGATGAGCAATGGGGTACCGATATTGGGTACCGTGACTGCGCCCTGCAAGGTGCAGATGATGGGCCGGCAGACCTTTCGTATTACCCTCACCCAAGGCCTGAACCGGCAGATCAGGCGCATGTGCGAATACCTGGGCTACTCGGTACTGTCGCTGAAACGGACGCGCATCATGAATATAGAGCTGGGCAAGCTGGCACTGGGCAAATGGCGCAATCTCAGCGATGAGGAGGTGGCGCAACTGAAAGCATCGGTAAGCTATTCCGATAAAACGGCCCTGGCTTCTCCGAAGGTAAAAAAAGCGAGGCCTGAAAGTGCTGCCAAAACAAAGACAACAGCACCCAAATCCGTACCTCAAGCGGTGAAAAAAACGAAACAACAAACGGCGCTTGAAGCACCTAAAAGCAAAAGCGGCTCATACAAAGAGTTCCGGAAGAAAGGGAAACGCTAATTAATGAGTAATGAGTAATGAATAATGGTTAATGGGTTTTTGGAGATACAATTGTTTATTACAGACAGATCTCTGCATGATGACAAAAGTGTGTAGAGTACAGCATTGTTATGACTCATCAAGCAGTACAATCTTGTTTTAAAAAGAGAAGATTAAGCTCGCATCTGCTCCCCTTCCAGGGGAGCTGTCCGCAGGGCTGAGGGGTAACACTACAAAAAAGCCTGCCCCGTAAAAGGACAGGCTTTTTAAAACATCAAAGGTTGGAATTTACCAGCCGTCTCCGTCGATCATATTGCCGAGACCACCGAGTATACTACCCTCTTCTTTGCGTTTGAAGGTTCCATAGGCCAGGATACGGCCGGCCAGGCGGCTGATCGGAAGCGTCTGTATCCAGACTTTACCGGGGCCGCGCAAAGTAGCGAAAAACACACCTTCTCCACCAAACAGGGTATTTTTAATACCCCCGACAAACTGGATATCGTAGCTGATGCCTGCAGTAAAGGCGACAATACAACCGGTATCGATCTTCAGCAGTTCGCCGGGTTGCAGTTCCTTCTCCAGCACGTGCCCTCCCGCATGTACGAAAGCCATACCGTCACCTTCCAGTTTCTGCATAATGAAACCTTCACCACCAAACAAACC
>JAEUVW010000384.1 GCA_016786525.1 Chitinophagaceae bacterium | reverse complement strand
CCAGTACGTTACGCTTATAGTTGTCGGTTACATTCGCGCTACCATTGACCTGGGGCAGGGCACGCGCCCTTGTTTCGCGGATCTGCTGGTCACCGATCTGCTCTTCGTAGCGGCTGATGGCAATGTTCTGGTTATTCGCCAATGCTTTCTGCAGGCATTCCTTCAGCGACAAAGTCTGTGTCTCATCCTGCGCGTGCAGCAGGCCGGGAGACAGGATTGCCCAACAGCACAGGGCTATTATGCTTCGTTTTTTCATTGTTGTTGTTTAGATTGTATTGTTTTGGTTTGTCATTTCTCTGATCCGGTCCAGGCCCCTGGCTGTGGCTATGCCCTTCAGGTAGTGGATACTCACCTGCAGCAGTGTTTCGTGCAAAGCGAGGTTCTGCATCGCTGTCTGGTGCATAAAGGCCAATTGTTGTAATCTCATGGTGGCTATGATTCCTTTATCAAACTCATCGTTATACAGCTTTTCTGCGCGTCCACGCTGCAGGTTCTCTGTGATGATGTCGCGCCAGATCTTTTGGCGGAACGTATCGATGCGCAGCCAGCTGTCATAGTAATACTTTTCAAGGTCCAGCAGCATACGGTAATTGATGCGTTTGCAGATGGCTTCAAAATGCCGCAGCAGCGCAATGGTTTCCTGCACCGCATCCGCGGAAGACAGGGCCACTTCCCTGTATTCGCTGCGGATCTGCTCCACCGAAGCCAGGACTACGGCATCTACCAGCCGGGCTTTGTTCTCATAGGAGCGGTACAGTGTTTTTTTAGAGATACCGCAGGCCCGGGCCACATCATCCATCGTGGCCTGTTTGATGCCATACCGGCTGAACAGGTTCAGCGTGGTATTCAGTAAGGTATCCCGGAGTGTCATGAGTTTTTAATTGGATGATATATCAACTATTTGGACAAAAAATATTACAGCTCATTGATGCTTGTTTCGCATTTTTTCAGCAGGGCATGAAATTGCTCCGTTTCCTGTGCATCCAGGCAGGCGAACAAAAGCTTGTCCAGCTTGGATATCTCTGCGGCGATCAGGTCGCCGAGTTTCCGGCCGGCGTTGCTGAGCTGCACCATTTTTTTGCGCTTATCAAAGGGGTCCTGTGCCGTAACGAGAAAGCCCTTGCTCTCCAGGGAAACGACGCTGCGCAAGACAGACGACTTATCCCTGATCAGCTTATCGGCAATATCCTGCTGTGAAGAGGCCCCGGAAAAATAAAGGATCATCAACACCGGCAATTGCTCTACCTGCAATCCCCAACCATCTTTATTAATGATCTTGTTCGATTTGTTATAGATGGCTTTGTGCAGTTCAATGACCCGGAACATGGTCAGTTTTTGCGTGTCTTCCATTTTCATGACACAAAGGTAGGTATATAGTTGACAGATCAACCAATTAATTCTGTTAAAGAAATGACAAGGCTGTAAAAAACCTTGCCATAGCGTCTTTTTAATCCTCAATCCGGGAAATGAATACTGCGGTCTGAAGCATGTCGGCCATGGTTTCCCGGGGTCAGCGCAGGATCTGTGTTATCCTGACCTTCCTGTCATTGCTGTTGGTCAGGCCTGTGGAAAAACGGCTGCCAAAGGTTTTCTCGAGGATGCTTTCTTTGGGAATCCCCTGCTCAACCAGTACCGCCTTTACCGAGGCGACCCGTTTTTTAGACAGTTGCAGGTTGTAGGCTGCATTACCACTTTTATCAGTAAATCCTTCCAGCAGTATCCAGTAAGCCCCGCTGCTGCGCAGTGTATCGGCAAAAGCGAGTAGTTGCCTGAGGGCAAGGGTATCAGGCCTGGATTGGTTTACGTTGAAGAACACATCATATGCTGCAAGTTGACTTTGTCCGGCACCACCCTGTTCCTCTTTGGGCGCCAGGCCGCTGATGGTACCCACCATTTGCTGCAGGGCTTCATTTTCTTTGTTCAGCTGCCGGATCTGCCGCTGCAGGGCTTGTTGTACAGAATCAGCATACGGTTTTACTGCAGGCAGCTTCACCAGTGTATCGGGCGCGGCAAGTGCCAGCGAATCCGAACGCTGAAGAGTATCACCTGTTTGCGCAACAGAATCCGTCTGCGGCATCTGCAACGCTGCCAGTTTTGCCTGTACCCGGGACAATTGGTGCAAGATGGAATCCTGCCGCTTTGCCAGCCGGCGCTGCTCCTGGCTCAGCTCCTCCTGATCCCTGTTCTTTTTCCCTCCCCCTGCTCCTACAGGCAGGACAACAAGATTGGAATTGTTTTTACCACCAGCACCAGGTGTCCATACCGGAAGGTTCAGCGTAGGGGCGGGAGCAACGGCCTGCTTTGCGGGAAGCTCATTGACGGTGGCTTGTTCCCTGCTCCTGGCTTCCGATTCCTGCAATCTGGTTTGCAGTTCCGC
>JAEUVW010000365.1 GCA_016786525.1 Chitinophagaceae bacterium | reverse complement strand
GACCATTGTACGGATCACCAGTTCCGGGTACTGCCCCATGGCTGTTTCCCCACTGAGCATCACGGCATCGGCCCCTTCCAGCACGGCATTGGCCACATCGGTGATTTCGCTGCGGTTGGGGCGCGTGCGGTCGATCATGCTTTCCATCATCTGGGTGGCAATGATCACCGGTTTGGCCCTGTGAATGCATTTGCGGATAATATTTTTCTGGATCATCGGTATGCGCTCCAGGGGCAACTCTACACCCAGGTCGCCCCGAGCTACCATCACAGCGTCAGATGCCAGGATGATCTCGCGCAGGTTGTCCAGCGCTTCAGGCTTTTCTATTTTGGCAATGATCTTGGCGTCATGATTCTTGGATTTGAGTATTTCACGCAAGCCATTGATATCGGATGCGGTACGCACAAAAGAGAGGGCTACCCAGTCGATGCTGTTCATCACGATAAAATCGATATCGGCCAGGTCTTTTTCACTCAGCGAAGGCAGCGATACTTTTGTATCCGGCAGGTTAATGCCTTTTTTCGAGGTCAGGAAACCCGGTGTGGTCACCTCTACCTTTACGCGGGTATCGGCGCCTACTTCCAGCACTTTCACCTCTATCTTTCCATCATCGATCATGATGGTTTCCCCCACCTTTACATCTTTGTGAAAGTCGGGGTAAGACAGGTAAATACCATCCAGGTTACCCAGGCGCTTTTCGTTGGTGAAGTAAAAAGTATCGCCTTTCTGCAAGGCCAGTACGCCGTTTTCGATCTCGCCCACCCGCAGTTTGGGTCCCTGGAGGTCGGCCAGTATTGCAATGTTTAAGGGAAAGGAAGCATTGATCTTGTTGATATGCCGGATCACTTCCAGGTGTTGTTCGTGGGTGCCGTGGCTGAAATTGAGGCGAAATACATTGACCCCTTCGTTCACCAGGGCCAGTAGTTTATCGTAGGTATTGGAGGCAGGGCCTACCGTAGCTACAATCTTTGTTTTATGAAGCATGCAGTAAAATTGAGATTAGGATAAGGTGCCGACGGTGCACAAAGCCTGCACAGCAACCGGGAAATTGCAGGAGTTGGCGATAAAACAACGTTTATGCGCTTCTTCGTGCAATTGCACAGCTTTTTCCTGCATCCACTCTTCTGCAACCATGACTACAGGGTGCAGGGTTACGGAGGAGAAGTGGCCCGGCCCTGAAGCCGGTTCTGTCAGTGTGCCTTCAGGCTTATCGGTGTAGGCATGGACGACGATATCATTGTCCGCGCACAAATGCAGGTACCAGAGCATGTGGCAGGAAGACAGGGAAGCGACGAAGAGTTCTTCGGGATTGTACTTTTCAATGTCTCCGCGGAAGGCAGCGTCGGAAGAGGCTTCGATTATGGGTTTTTCAGCGGACCGGATAGAGTGGCTGCGGCTGTAGACTTCGTAATTTTCGGTGCCAATGCCGTTGTTGCCTGTCCAGGTGACATCAAGGGTGTAATGGTGGTGTTTGTTGGTCATTGCCCTTTATTTTTTTCAGGACAAATGTAAACTTCTTCCGTAGAGTACCCACAAAAGCTGCATTATTTTAACGTTAGTGCCTTCCAGTCAGCACTATAGCTCATCTTTGGGATGCCAGAACACTTTTTTGAACTGGACCACTTTATCATTTTTGACGGCAATACCTTCCTGCTCCAGCAATTCCTGCATCTTAGCCGGGGGATTGAAATGAAACTTACCTGTGAGCAAACCAGAACTGTTGACCACCCGGTGCGCCGGAACTTTGGGCTTCAGCTTCCCGCAAAAGCCCATGGCATAGCCTACCAGGCGCGAACCGGAGCGCAGGCCTACGGCTTCGGCTATAGCCCCGTAAGAGCTTACCCTGCCTTTGGGTATCAGGCGAACGATTTCGAAAATCGCATCATAGATCTCCTGTTTTTGATCATTTTCCTGTTTCATCAGACTTTCTGTTCTTGAGCAAGGTACTTCTTTTCGGTTCGGGTACACCGGCAAAATCATAAGGACAATTACGGCAACCTGAACCACAGCAATAACCGCGTTTCAGATGGTACTGTGCCGTAAAGACCAGTCGCCCGTCCGGCAGCAGGTAATAGTCGTCCTCAGTCAGTGGCTGCATGTTCTTCCTGTATCTTCGGCTTGCGGGCAGGTACGACAATTGTTGTCTCCGGTAAGGTAAAGGAGAGGTAATAGATCGTACGTCCTTCTGCCAGGTGCATTTTTTCGTAAAAAGTCTGTATGGCCAGGGGGCCTGTGGCCTTGCCTTTGCCGTAGATATCGGCAATGTTCTCTACAATCGTACATCCTTGTTCCGCTATGGTCTCCAGGGTAAAATCGTACAACTCTTTTGAATCAGTTTTCAACTTGATGACACCACCTTTTTGCATCACCTGCTGGTAAATCAACAGGAAGCGCGGATGGGTAAGCCGGTTTTTAGGTTTCTGCAAAAAAGGATCGGAAAACACGATCCACAGGTCAGATACTTCCGCAGGGCCGAAAAACTCATGCAGGTGATCGATCTGCCCGCGCAGGAAGCCTACATTGGTCAGACCTTCATTCAAAGCGATTTTAGCACCGTTGTAGATACGGTTGCCCTTGATGTCAACACCGATATAGTTATGGTCTTTGTGCTCACGCCCCAGGTTGACGCTGTATTCTCCTTTGCCACAGGCCAGTTCCAGCGTGATCGGGTTATTGTTTTTAAAAAAGCCATTCCAGTTTCCCGGCATTCCTTCAGGATTCTGCAAAACATTGCTGAAATGATCAATCGCCCTGAAGCGTATCAGTTTTTTGTGCCCCATCAGGGTAATTTAATTTACTGTGAACAAAATAAGGGCACAAAATTAAGCATTTGCCATCATTACAGCGGCAGGGAAGAAAAGTATCATTTTCAGGCCGGAAAAGATAAGCGGGTAATGATCTGATACGCTATTTTTACAAAACGCTGACAAAACATTCGCAACAATTAAAACACTCGTACATGAAGAAGAAATTTTTACTATTCTGCGCTGCATTGGGAATAGCTTATATTGGCCTCACGGGCTACGCATCCGGACCAGCCGCTTCACCAGCAGCCCTTAACCGGACGGGCGCTGCCGGTTCCACTGCTAATTGCTCAACCGGAGGGTGCCACTCCGCTTCCAGCAGCAGCACCACGGCCGTTATTGAGATGGCTGACCCGGCTTCACCTTCGGTGAAAGTAACCAAATACATACCCGGCAAAACTTACCTGATGACGATCCGTGGCATTTCTACTCCTGCCAAACCGAAGTTTGGCTTCCAGGTAGCTGCCACCAAGTCTGATAACAGCAATGCCGGCACCCTGACTGCTACTGCAGCGAGCACCGGCACCCATGCTATCAGCGGCATCAATATTATCGAACACCGAGCTGCCCTGGCGGCATCTCCTTCAGCAGGAAATTACACAGTGAATTTCAACTGGACAGCTCCGGTCGCCGGATCAGGTACCATTACCTTTTACGGTATTATCAACGCAGTTGACGGTACGGGAACTACCGCAAACGACCTGCCCAGCAACGGCACCACTGCTGCCTTTAGCGAAGACCTTACTTCCAGCGTCGGTACTATTGGCACAGTCATGGCAACGAATGTCTACCCGAACCCCTGCACGGATATGCTGCACATCGAAGCCCGGGGCAATATGAGGGTATCCGTTTCCGACCTCGGCGGACGCCAGCTGATCAATACAACTGCACAAAAGGATATTGATGTATCCGGCTTGCAGCCAGGCTCGTATATCATCCGCCTGGACAATGGCACAGAGCAACAAGTGAGTATGTTTATCAAAAAATAATCTTTTTAAGATACCGCAATACAGAACGACCGCTGCAGCACTTATATTGCAGCGGTCATTTTTTTGGATATGGGCAGTAAAAGACAAAAAGCCGCACAGTTTATACCGCAGTTGCTGCAGCGCAGCAAGCACAGGATTTCTTATGACCCTGCCACCATACCCGCCAAGCGCATCACAGCGACGGAGACGGTGTACAGTATCTTCAATTATGACGAGCATCAGTTAAAAGAACTAAAGACCAAAACCCCTCCGGACTGGAAATCGGTGACGGGCGGGCAAAAGATCACCTGGATCAATGCAGACGGGCTGCAGAAGCAGGAAGTAGAGCGCCTGTGCGCTTTCTTCGAAGTGCATCCCCTGTTGGTAGAAGATATCCTGAGTATCGGGCAAAGGGCTAAAATGGACGAGGTGGACAATGTACTGTTCTGCCTTTTACCCATGATCTACTTCAACCAGGAAACCATCTGTATCGAACAGGAACAAGTCAGTATCGTTGTGGGAAAAGGCTTTGTGCTGTCTTTCCAGGAAGATGCAACACGGGATGTCTTCGATCCGCTGCGCAACCGCCTGCGCAATTCCAGCCAGCGCATTATGGACCGTCATTCCGACTATCTCTGTTATTCCCTGCTGGACGTCATCGTAGACAGCTACTTCGGGGTGATCGAAAAGCTGGGCGATAAGATCGACGCAATAGAAGATAAACTCATCGGTAACCGGGAGCAGAATGTACTCGCAGAGATCGCCCTGATCCGTAAAGAAGTAATGGTGATGAAGCGCTCCATAGCACCGGTACGCGACCTGGTATCCGGTTTTTTACGGACAGAAAGTGAGTTGATCGAGGAACGCAATGAGAAATATTTTAAAGACGTTTCCGACCACATCATACAGGCGCACGAGCATTGCGAAGGCCTGCGCGATATGCTCAGCAACCTTCAGGACATGTATATGAACCGCATCAACCTGCGCATGAACGAGGTAATGAAGATCTTTACAATGGTTTCCCTGTTGCTGGCTCCTGCTACAGTGATCGGCGGTGTATTCGGTATGAACTTTGACCGTATCCCTTTGCTGCACGATCAGCTGGGCTTTTATATCTCTGTAGGCGCCATGTTGCTGATCCCGATGGCCATGATCATCTACTTTAAAAAGAAACGCTGGTTCTGAGC
>JAEUVW010000353.1 GCA_016786525.1 Chitinophagaceae bacterium | reverse complement strand
AAGCCCTTGCCATAGCGGTACATGATCTCGTAAATACCGAAGTTGATCTTCTGTTTGATGTCTTCCAGGGGTACCGGCGCCGGAACACGGATGTAGTAGCTTACCGCGATCTCTAGTGATCCCCCGAAATTTTCGAGATAGGCATGGGCATCGTCTGTGGTGTGCTCGTCCTGGTTGATGAAATTTTTGATCTCCGCAATGATCGTTTTGATGGCCGTTTGCGACAGGCCGTAGCTGGCATTGATCTTCAGCTTCACGCGGGCCATGCCGCGCTCGGAGAAGTTTTCCAGGCTGTCGCCGATCAGGTTTTTGTTCGGCAGGGAGATCAGGGTCTTGTCAAAGGTGCGGATACGCGTGCTGCGGAACCCGATTTTTTCTGCCCTTCCCTCTACGTTCCCGATCCTGATATGATCGCCGATCGTAAACGGCTTGTCTACCATGATCATAAAAGACGCCAGCAGGTTTTCCAGGCTTTCCTTCGCCGCAAAGGCTACGGCTACACCGCCAAAGCCCAGTCCCGCGATGAGGGTGGGTACATTCACATGAAAGACTACGCCCAATACCGTGAAGAAACCAAAGCCCCAGAGCATCACCACAAACACATCGCGTAGCAGGGGCAGCAGTTGCTGGCGTTCCCGGTCGCCCGCAACGATGGCCCGCTCTACCCACACGTAAAACAAAAAGGAAATGACCCGAACCAGCAGGAAGATGCCGTAGAAGATAAAGCTGAAGAAAAAGAGATGGTCTACCAGTTCCATCAGCGAGAAGGAGCTGGATACCAGGGTTTGGGTTTTCAGGTTGGGATTTACCTTATGTCGTTCAAACAGGATGACCTTTTCAAAAACAAAATTGAACTGGTTCAGCGCAATAAAAGACAATATGGTCAGCAGCAGGCACTCAATTGGTCGCTGCAGCAAGTCTTTGAATTTCTGTGTATGGGCCTTGTCGGCAATGCGTTTGAAGACGGTAAAGAATATCTTGGCAGTGAGCGCCGCTACATATTTCCGCAACACCAGGGCGCACAGGAGGATGATAGCCGCCCGCAGGTAAACCACCAGGGAGATGCCGAATAGCTGCTGTTGGAAAAGGTCTATGTTCAGGAAGTTCATTCAGATGTATAGCTGAGGCGCAAAGATACTGGAATGCCAGGCGGGCTGCAAGCGGCCTATGCCAAAATTTAGTAAAAGTAAAGCGGCAGACCGTATCTTTAGGCACAAATCAAAACCATGGAACACCAATACCTGGACATCAACAAGCAATTGTGGAACAACAAAGTCGCGCACCATGTAGCGTCAGACTTTTACGACGTGCCTGCCTTCCTGGCCGGCAAAAGCTCCCTGAATGAAATAGAACTGGCCCTGCTCGGCGATGTAACGGGCAAGTCTATCCTGCACCTGCAATGCCATTTCGGGCAGGATACGATCTCCCTGGCCCGCATGGGCGCCATCGCTACGGGCGTAGATCTTTCCGATAAGGCCATCGGCCAGGCTCAGGAACTGGCACTGGAGGCCGGTACCAATGCACGCTTTATTTGTTCTGATGTATACAGCCTGCCTGAGGTGTTGGACGAACAGTTCGACATCGTGTTTACCTCGTATGGTACCATAGGCTGGTTGCCGGACATGGACCGCTGGGCAGGCATTGTATCCCGCTACCTGAAGCCGGGCGGCCGCTTTGTGTTTGCCGAATTTCACCCGGCCCTCTGGATGTACGACGACAATCTTGAAAAGATCGTGTACAGTTACTTTAACGATGAAGTGATCATCACCCAGCAGCAGGGTACCTATGCCGCCAACGACGCACCCTTGCAGGATACAGAGATCAGCTGGAATCACCCGCTTTCAGAGGTGTTCAGCGCTTTGCTGAAACAGGGGCTAAGCCTGGCGGATTTCCGCGAGTACAATTACTCGCCTTACAATTGCTTCAACGGCATGGAGGAGTTTGAGCCGGGTAAATACAGGATCAGCAATTTTGGTCATAAAATTCCCTTAGTCTACAGCCTGGTGTGTACGAAATAAGCTCAAGTCGGTTTGCTAGCCCGGAATTATTTCCTCCAGCAATACCGCTCCCGATTGGCTGTAATAGCTGCAACGCATAGCCTGCATATCGGTAGTCCATTTTTCGACTCCCGCTGCGGCCGACTGTTGGCAAAAGGTGAAGTAATCGCTTCCGCCCTGCTGGTGTACTTCCAATGCTGTTTTCAATTGTGCGGCATCGCCTTTGGCGGTAATGTTTTGTTCGGGCCATTTGGCAGGGGCATCGATAGAAAAGCCATCAATGCCGGTGTATCGGATGCGGCCGTCTGCTACGAAGTGCTCGTAATGCGCGATACCCAGGGCCTTGAGCTCCTGTACGTAAGCCGGGAAGTCTGCCCCGCTTTTTACTTTGGCATGGGCGTCGCGGATCTGCTCTAAAGTGAAGGCCTTTGCTGTACTCATTTGTGCTTTTTGAGGTAAGGTAGGAGAAAGTCGTATTGCTGCCGTCAAGCTTGAATTGAGGGTATATACGGTATGTCAGTTGTTTAGCGTATAGCCGCTTTCCCGGCCAGCCATGCCATCGGTATATAGGCCAGTACCAGGTCAAGGACACAAAACCATACCGGTGCGCCGGGCAGCATAAAGATATTGGCAACGCCCCCGGCCAGGAAGAAGATACCGATGGCCAGCGCAAAACGCATTTTGACCGTGGCTGCGATCTTTGCCGTTATCCAGGCGCCTGCAAAAGTACCCAGGGCATGGGCCAGGAAAGGGAATATGAAATGCCGGGGCTCCAGCAAATGCATGGCTGTTTTCAAGCCTTCTGCGGTCTTCATGTCCACCCCTTCCGGCGGAGGGATCACCGCACCGCTGATACCGATCAGGGCCATATTCACAATACTGCCGATAATGATACCGGTAATGACCGCAATGAGGTTTTTTAAAGCCGGATGCATACAGTCCCTGTTTTGTTGCGTGAATGATTAATTCAATCCTTTTTCTTTCATGATGCGGTTCAGCCAGCGCAGCATGGCAAAGGCAATGGCGGTGGCGCTCATCAGTAAAGCAAAGTTAAGCAGGAAAAAATTGCCTTTGTCTTCGTAGCGGTCCCACATACTGGCCAGTACCCCGCTGAGCTTGTTGCCGATAGAGGTAGCCAGGAACCAGCCGCCCATCAGCAGGGCCGTAAGCCGGGGCGGGCTGAGTTTGGAGACCAGGCTCAGGCCCATGGGGCTCAGGAACAGTTCGCCGATGGTAATGACCCCATAGCTGGCGATGAGCCACCACACGCTTACTTTTTCGGTGCCGTTATTTCCTGCCATCACGGCGGCATACATCACCAGTACGGACAGGGAAGAGATCAGCAGGCCCCAGGCGATCTTGGACGCGGTGGAAGGTTCTTTCTGCCGGGATTTGAGAAAGGAGAAGAAGGCCACTACAAGCGGGGTGAGGATAATAACCCAGCCGGGGTTGATGCTCTGGCTCAGGTTGGGCGACCAGACACTGATGCTCTGGCCTTCACCAGGCCTTTCGGCGGGGTGCACATTGCGGAAATACAGCGGGTAGTTCCACTCTTTCAGTACATGACCTTCCGCATCCTTTTGCAGGCGGAAATTGTCGTCATATTTTCCTACGGAGTCTTTTTTGAACACGATGGTCTTGGACAGGGACAAGCTGTTGAAGACTTTTTCCGTTCCTCCCTTCACCTCCCTGCCGGTATAGCGGTCGCCCCAGGTGTTCAGGGCGCTGCCGTTTTGCTTGAACACGGCCCAAAACAGGATCACGACGGCAAAGATGGCCAGCAAAGCACCGATCGGGCGTTTTTCGTCGGCTTTGGCTTTGGAATACAACTGTGCGTAAAAATAAACAACCGGTATACAGGCGAAGATAAAGGCGTCGGTACTGTCGCTGCCGAAGATGTCGCCGGGGAGCAGCCAGCCGACCACACCGGCTACGACGGAGGGGATCAGGATGAGCAGCACGATCCTGCTGAAAGGCATATCTCCTTCCTGCACGCCTTTTTTAATATCGAAATCCTTATAGTGCTTATTTCCGGCCAGGAAGATAATGACCCCGATAAACATACCGATGCCTGCTGCCAGGAAAGCCCATTCCCAACCCAGCATGATCTGCAGGGCTGCGCCGAAGAAGTTGCAGATAAAGGCCCCTACGTTGATACCCATATAGAAGATATTATAGCCTACATCTTTCAGCGGTTTATGTTCTTCTGTGGAATACACATTACCCAGCAGGGTGGAGATATTGGGTTTGAAAAAGCCGTTGCCCAGGATCACCAGGGTCATGGCGGTGTACAGGGCAGCCAGGTTGTGGATGCCCATCATGCAATAACCAAGGCCCATCAGTACCCCGCCGAACACGATAGACTTCCGGTAACCGAAATAACGGTCCGCCAGCAGGCCTCCCAGGAAGGGCGTCAGGAAGACCAGTGCGATAAAGGTGCCGTACAGGTCGGCAGATTCGGCTTCCGTCATCGCGAAGCCGGCTTTGACATCTTTCAGGTACAGGGTAAAAATCCCGATCATCAGGTAATAACCAAAGCGTTCCCACATTTCGCTGAGAAACAGGTACCGGAGTGCAACAGGGTGTTTGGTTTTTGCCATATACTGAATTGATTTATAAGTGCATAGTTACAAAAAAAGGAAGCAACAGGGCTGCTTCCTTCGGGGGATATTTAGTGTGAGTGTCGTTTTAGCTGTGCGCAATCACCCATTTGGACACGGCCGGTGCCAGTTCTTTCTGCGATTTGGAACCGACAAAAACGCCGATGTGCCCGCCGGGGAACGCATATTCGGTTTTGTCCTTGCTGCCGATCTTCGGCATCACGGCCAGCGTGCTTTCGTTCGGGATGATGGTATCTTCTGTGGCGTACACATTCAGGTAGGGGACGGTCATTTTTTTCAGGTCTACTTTACGGCCGCCCAGCTCAAACTCTCCTTTGATCAGCTTGTTGTCGCGGAACAGGTCTTTGATGTATTTGCGGTACATCTCACCGGCTACGGCAGGCAAGTCGCTTTTCCAGTGCTCCATGCGCAGGAAGTTCAGCATTTTCTCCTTGTCTTCCAGCGAGTTCATCACACCCAGGTATTTGCTGATGTTCATGCTGGGCTTCAGCATACCGAAAGCTTCGTCGATCATTTCGCCGGGAATCACGCCCAGGGTGTCCACCATCGTATCGATATCAATGTATTTTGTCCATTTGAACAGCATGCACTTATTGGTTGCAAAATCGAAAGGAGCAACAAAGGTGGTCAGCGATTGCAGTTTCTCAGCATACAGGGAAGCGTAGATCATCGAGAAGGTGCCGGCCTGGCAGATCGACATCATGTGGATTTTCTTCACGCCGTTGTATTTGCGTACAAAGTCCACCGCATCGTTCATGTACCCGTCAATATAGTCTTCCATCGTCAGGTAACGATCGGACCTGGTCGGGTAGCCCCAGTCCATAATATAAATATCGAGTCCTTTTTCCAGCAGTTTCTTCATCAGGCTGCGGTCCTGCTGCAGGTCCAGCACATCCTGGCGGTTCAGCATCGCGAAAGAAACCAATACCGGTATCTTACAGATGGGGGGTGTTTCGCGCTCGTAATGGTACATTTTTACCTTGTCGCTCTGCCATACCAGTTTTTTGGGGGTGGTGGCTACATCCACTTCATCAATGGATTGAAGAGTTTCATAACCTTTGACCAGTTTTTGCACATTGCTGCTCATTTCTTCAATCATGCCGGTGGTGTTCCAATTCATATTAGAATATATTTGCGGCAAAGGTAGTAAACTAAAACAAAGTTGAAAGAGCCTGTTGCAGAAGTGTCTTATTTTTAACATGAATGAAAATTTTGCCGAACAGTTGCAAAAAATTACATTTGAACGATAAGCGTTTCCGGCTGCCGGGAACAGAACAAAACAGATGGGCTTACGCGCTTTTATCCGCAAAAAACTGAACAGGGGCACCAATCCTGTACAAGCGTCTGATGGTTACGATCATTGGAGTCATTGCTATGATGCCGAACCCGGCAACCTGATGCTGGTGCTGGATGCAGCATTGATGGCGGAACTGAAAGGAGACCTGTTGTTTGCCGGTAAAACCATTGCCGATGTCGGCTGCGGTACCGGGCGGTACTGGCAGCAGTGGTACGCCGAAGGACCAGCGAGCCTGACGGGCTTTGATGTGTCGGAGGGTATGCTGTCGCAGCTGAAGCAAAAATACCCGGCTGCTTTGGTGCAGCATATCGGTCCCGACCAGCATTTACCCCTGGCCGACAGCAGTTGTGATGTGCTCCTGTCCAACCTGGCGTTTGCCCATTTTCCCTCGCTGGAACAGTGTTTTTCCTCCTGGGACAGGGTAGCCAAAGCTGGTGCCGATATCTTCCTGACAGACTATCATCCCGATGCATTGAGCAAAGGTGCCAGCGTCAGTTTCACTCATCGCGATCAAACAATCTTCGTCAGGCATTACCTGTATCCCCTGGAGCAGGTGATGGCCGCAGCAGGAAAGCTGGGCTGGGAAACGCTCGGTTTTACAGAAAGGGTGATAGACGATGCCGTGCGTCACTTTTACGAAAGCCAGCAGGCCCTGGCTGTTTTTGAGCGGTTTAAAAATGTAAAAATCATTTACGGTGTTCATTTCAGGAAACGGTAGCAGGCGGCAAACAGGGAACTGGTGCATTTTTATAGTGTACTGCGTGTTGCTGAGCATCGGCCTGGCACACCACGAACTGTGGGGCGACGAGCTGCACAGCTGGAATATTGCCCGCGGTAATGCGGGCTATGGTGAGCTGTTGCGGAATATCCGTTTCGAAGGCCACCCGCCCCTGTGGTACACCATACTCTGGACGCTGTCCCGGTTTACGGCCAACCCGCTCTGGATGCAGCCGGTACAGGGCCTGATCATCGCACTGGCACTCTACCTGTTCCTGTTTCGCTCTCCTTTTTCCTTATGGGTAAAAGTGCTGCTGCCCTTTGGTTATTACTTCCTGTTTGAGTATGCCGTGTTCAGCCGCAACTATGCCATTGCAGTGCTGCTGGCGTTCTGCCTCTGCCTGGTATTGCGCAGGCCGGGTCGTACCGGCCTGTATTACCTGCTGCTGTTCCTGCTGTCGTCCTGTCATTTGGTTGCCCTGGTCTTGGCGGGAGCCCTGCATGTATATTACCTGCTGCGGCAATGGGGGGACAGGCAGCAGCGGAAAAGCCTGTGGCTGCATGTACTGGGCGGAGGGCTGGTTTTCCTGCCGTCTGTGTATTTTATTTTCCCGCCTTCAGACAGCGAAATGAACATCAGTTTCTTTATGCAGTATTGGTCGGTGCAGCAATTGAAGAATATACTGGCAGCCCCGCTTAAAGCCTTTATACCCGTTCCCTCATGGTCTCAATATCATTTCTGGAATACACATTTTATGCTGGAAAGAGGGCAGGAGGGCCTGCTGGCTCCGCTGCTCACCGGCCTGGTTTCACTCGCCCTGGTGGGCTGCGCCTTCCTTTCGCTGCGCAACGCTCCTAAGAGCAGGCTGCTGTTTGGTGCCAATCTGATCGTCACGTTCCTGGTAGCGCTGATCTTCCCGCTGAATAGCTTCCGCTATGTAGGGTTTATTTTCATCGCTTATATCGTGGCCTGCTGGCTGGCCCTGCAGGAGCAGGATAAAAAACCCGCTGCTGTTCAGCCCTTGCTTTACCTGCTGCTCTGCCTGCAGTGGCCCGGTTCCGCTATCGCCTTATACAAAGATTTCCGGCACCCCTTCTCCCAGGCCTGTAAGACAAAGAAGCTGGAGGCGGCAGTGCCAGCCGGCTCAAAACTGCTGACCGACTCCTGGACCTTAAATGCCGTGGCTGCCTTTGGAGGGCATGCTTTTTATTGCGTCGATTACCGGCAGGAGATCAGTTTTATTTTGTGGGACCGGAATAAATCCAAGCCCCTGGATCCTGCACATCCCTACAGCAGCGGGCTGCGTGATTATTTTGCGCAGCATACTGATTCCTGCGTCTTCCTGGTTTCTGCGAACAGTCCCGTCGCCCTGGCTGAAATGGACACTGAACTGCAAAAGGAGTTTGCTCCCGGGCTGGTCGCACAGGAGGAAGGCGCCATTGAACCTTATAGTAATCTTTACCTGTACAAAATCATTAATCCCACGCATGGAAGACAATAGGCTGATTTTTGAAGAGGGCGTCTGGGTGTCGGAACAGGCGCGGCAGCGCTTCGGAGCATTTGAAGATACCTACCTGGAAGCAAGAAGGAAGGAGCAGCGTGTGCTGAGCATAGAGGAGATCAGGAAACTGCCGGATGTGCCCGGAGATTATATCCATGCCCGGGAATGGGCCTTGCGCCGGAGTAGCATCCACAGGCTGATGGAGCATATCGGCACCAGCCTGCCTGCCGGGGCCCGCATACTGGATGTCGGCTGTGGCAATGGTTTCCTGGCCAAGCTGCTGAGCCGTTTCGGCCCGGTTGCCGGGGCGGATGTGAATCTCTTTGAGCTGAAGCAGGCCAGCCGGGCTTTTGGCGATCACCCGCAGCTGCAGTGGTACTATACCGATATTACCGACCGTTCCGTTTTTGCGGAAGGGCAGTTTGACCTGATTACCTTCTGCAGTTCCTTTCAGTATTTCCCGGATGTACAACAGGTAGTGGATACCTGCCTGTATTACCTGGCGCCGGGAGGGCGTATCCTCATCACCGACACTCCTTTTTATCCAAAGGAGGCGCTGGGCGAGGCAAAAAACAGGTCGCGGGCCTATTACAAAACCCTGGGTGTGGACGCGCTGGCGCAGCATTACTTTCACCATAGCCTAGATGCCTTCAGCCCCTACCGGCATAGGGTGATCCGGAGTAAGAGGGGTTTGCTGGACCGTATCTTTTCAAAAGACAAAAGTCCTTTCCCGCTTGTTGAACTCACAAAGCCGGAGGGGAAATGAAGCAGCAGACGCTATTGATCAGCATCGTAATGGTGACCTATAACAGGGCAGACTTCATAGAAGAAACGATACGCAGCATACAGGCCCAAACCTATAGCCGCTGGGAGCTGCTGATCTTCGACGACGGGTCTGAAGACGCGACACAGGAGCTGGTAGTCCGGCTGCAGCAGCAAGATCCGCGTATCCGCTATTACAGAAAAGCAAGAACCGGCCTGACCGGTATCTTTAAAAATGAAGGCATCCGGATGGCACAGGGAGCACTGGTGGCCTTTATGGATTCAGACGATCTGTGGCCGGCCCAGAAACTGGCCATGCAGCTGGATGCACTGCAGACCCACCCGGAAGCCGGGTTTTCCTTTACAAATGGTTTTAATTTCCGGTCCGGATCCGGGGCTGTGGAAGCGTATTTTTACCCGCAAAGGGAAGGATTGTTCTGTGCCGATTTCTTTGCCGAAGTTTGTGCGGGGACAATAGGGATACGCTTGCCAACCGTGATGGTATGGAAACAAGCCTTGCAGGGCGACTTGCTGTTTCGTGAAAACCGCCCCTTTACCGATTATAGTTTTGTGGCGCAGCTGGCAGCAGCATCCAAAGGGGTTCAGCTGGGCGGGCTGCTGTTTGAGCGGCGCGTGCACGGGTCTAATTTTTCCGCTACGGGCTGGCAGCACGATTTCGAGGAGCACCTGGATATGATTGCCCGCTTCCGGGACCAGGGCCGGATACCCGGGCGCAAAGCTGCAGCCCTGCTGGCTATGGTCTACCGCAATTTCGGTACGGCCTATGCCCGGCGCAGGAGTTTTTCCGAAGCCCGGCGCATGTTTTTGAAAGCCTGGTCGTATCAGCGGCTCGGCTTCGGTACGCTGAAACAATGGGCCAAAACCTACCTGTCATGAAGATCGTCAACATCAGTTACCGGTATTTTCCCGAGCGGGATCACATGGCCTGGATCTCGGGTTTTGGTTTCTATTATACAATATGGGAAGAGCTGGCCCGGAAGCATGAAGTGATATGCGTAGAGCATATCGATCATTCCGGTACCTATGAATACAAAGGGATTCGCTACCTGTTTGAAAAAATGAGGGGCCTGGCCCTGCTGTTGCCTTTTCGCCTGCACCACCAGCTGTGTCGCCTGCAAGCCGATGTGGCAGTGGTGCATAGCCTGCTGTCTCCTGTGCAGCTGATCCTGCTGCGGTCTGCGCTGGGAGCATCGGTTCGCATCGTGGTACAGCATCATGCCGAAAAGCCTCCGCGCCGGTTCCTGAAAAGGCAATTGCAGCGATGGGCAGATCGTCGTACTGACCTGTATTTTTTCTCCGGGGATGGCCTGGCGCAGCCCTGGATAGAACAGGGGCTTGTTGCAGCGGGCAAGGTAAGGGAGGTAATGGAAGTGACTTCGGTATTTGGCCCCGGAGACAGGGCTGTTGCCAGACGCATTACACAGGTGTCGGGCGAAAAAACATACATCTGGGTGGGGCACCTGAATGAAAACAAAAATCCTTTGCTGGCCCTGCGTGCTTTTATGGCCTTTTTAAGCGAAGGCAATACTGCAGCAGTATACATGATTTTTCAAACGGAGCAGTTGCTACCGGAGATAAAAGAATACCTGGAGCAGTATCCTCAGCTGGCTGCACACATCCATCTTGTCGGAAAAGTGCCGCATGCGGAACTGCAGCATTGGTTCAACAGCGTGGATTTTATTATTTCAAGTTCCGCTTATGAGGGCAGTGGTGTGGCGGTATGCGAAGCCATGTCCTGCGGCTGTATTCCTGTACTGAGTGCCATCCCGTCATTTCGTTTTATGAGCGGGGGTAGTTGTGGTTTTTTATATGAGCCTGGCGATGAAATGGCCCTGCTCGCGGCACTGAAAGAAAGCGCGGGTGCAGACCTGCATGCAGAACGGGAAAAGACCCTGCTGCGTTACGCTCAGCGCTTGTCGGCGGCAGGGATTGCTTCCGATATCGAGGCTGCCGTCAGTGTTTCCTGACTGAATAAACCGATGATCTGCCGGGCCATGTCGTTTATGTCGTAAGGCAGGACGGGGCTGTGGTCCAATGCCTGATCCTGCAATAGTTCCAGCGTTTTGGCGATCATTTCTTCTTTGGTGCGCACCACATGCCAATGGGGGAGATCTTTATTCATCGGTTTGCAGAAACTCACTACATGGGCTCCGGCATACAGGGCTTCCAGGCCCACAGCCACAAAACCTTCGTAAGATGAAGGATGCAGGAAGACTTTGCTGCGCTGCATCAGGCGCAGGATGTCGCGGTTCGGCTTTTTGCCTTCAAAGCTGAAATTGTTTTCCAATCCATATTCCCGGGCCAGTTCCTGCAATTCTTCTTTGAGCGGTCCGTCGCCGGCATGCCGTGCGCGCAGGCCGGGGAACTGTTCTTTTGCGGTCTTGATGATCTCCAGCAGCAGGTCGTACCGCTTCAGCGGGATCAGGGAGCCTACGCCTAATATGTCGATATCCCTTTCGCAGGGCTCTGTTGAGTATAGGCCGGGATTGATGCCAATTGGGATATTGTACGCCGGCCTGATGCCATGCGCTGTTGCAAACTGTTGTTGCAGGAAGTCTGAAATGACCACCAGCTCTGCGGCCTGCGGCCTGATAAAGCGGACATGCCTGTTTTCTTTTCTGGCATCCTGCCCCAGCACCCAGATGCGGTGTGTGATGTTGTGCCGGGCTGCAAAGTAATGACCCAGCAAAGCGCAGCCCGAGCAAAAAAAGCTGAAAATACCAATTACCTCCTGTTCTTTGACCTGGGCTTCCAGCTTCTTCCAGATCTTTTGCCAAAGGAAGGGGCGCAGCCATTTGCTCTTTTTCGCCCCCCGGTAAGCCAGTACGGTATTGCCGAACCACTGGTACTCCGGTGGATTGTCCAAAGGATAGAGAAAGCTATGGATGATCAGCTGCAGGCCGGGGAAATTCCGCTTTACCGCACGGACAAAATGTTCCTGCGAGGGCAGCCACTCGTCTGCCTCATGCTCCGCAAATGCAGGAGTGAGTATGATCAGTGTCTTTTTTGCTTCAGGCATCGAGGTCTATCTTTTTGTTGCAATATTCCATGCTGAAACTGCTGTGCGACAACAGCAGGACCATTTTCCCGCCGGCGGCAATTTTGCGGAACAAAGTGAGTAATTCGCGTTCGGCTGCTTCATCCAGTTCATTGAAAGGTTCGTCCAGGATGATGACAGGGGCGTCTTTGTATAAGGCCCGGGCCAGAGCGATGCGCTGCCTTTGTCCACCACTGAAGTTTTTGCCGTTTTCGCTGATCAGGGTATGTATGCCCTCCGGTTTGCCGGCAATGACCGGCGACAGGCCCGACAGCTCTATGGCCTGCAGTAGTGCTGGCTCATCGATGTCATTGTTTTCCAGAGCGATGTTGTGGGCCAGGGTGTCGTTGAGCAGGAAATGCTGTTGCCGTACATAGCTGAAATGCAGGTGGTGCCGTCGCCGCATCGCCGCTGTTTGTGCTTCGTTGTTGAAGAGAATAGTCCCCTCGCTTTCTTCCAGGAAGCCCAGCAGCAGGTTGATCAGGGTTGTTTTGCCTTTACCGGAGCTGCCGGTAATCCAGACAAAATCCCCGGGAGCTATCGTTGCAGAATAGTTGTGCAGCACCGGTTTTTGCCGGTAGCTGAAGGATAGTTCCCGGATTGCGATGCTTGTCAGCGGGGCGGGCTGTTCGCTTTCCTCTGCCTGCCCGCTCACAGGTGCGGCCAGGTCATATATTGTATGGCGGTATGTTTTGACCAGTGTGCCCAGGTTGGCGATCTTGACAATACCCGGTATGATCTTATAGGCTGCCGCCGTAAAGATGCCGATATTGATCAGGCTGGCATCCAGCTCAAAGGCCTGGCTCAGTCCGATGATCAGCAGCAGGCCGACAATGGAGAAGAGCTCCACCAGTTTGGAGGGTACCCATTGTACAAGCTGTAAGTTGCTCAGGTGGCGGTTCATCTTTTGCTGGAACGAAAAAAAACGGCGGACAAAAAAGTCCTGTTTGTTGTAGATGCTTGTTTCCACGAAACTGTCCAGGGCTTCATCGAGGTACTGCATGGTTTTATGGGCATCGTCTTTCAGGTTGGCCTTGATGTGCCGGGTCTTCCTGTTTGCATAAAAGACAGCGATCAGGACGGGTGGTAAAAAAACAGCTAAAAGGAGCAGGAAAAGCAGCGGGTTATACAGGCACAAAACGATCAGGATGCACAAGATCAGTACGATCTCCGTAAAGATCTGCTGCAGGCCAAACAGCACATGGTGCGCAAATTCAATGGGCTGATGATGGATCCTGTGGCTTTGCCGGGCGTGATGTACTGTAATGGAATCGGTGAAAGGGCCATTCAGGAAGTGCAGCAGCTGGTTGCGGGCGATACGCAGGGCAATCGTATAGTTGAAACGCGACTGGGAGCGGAAAATGAAGAAACCCAGCAGGTTTTTACCGAGAAACAACAACAGCAGTGCTGCAAAAGGCAGCAAAGCATTGTGCGGGGGGAGCAATTTGCTCAACAATAAAGGGGACGCCGCCTGTTGACCGGTATAGAAATTGATCAGGGCCAGCAATGCAGCCAGTGCTGCAATATCCAGAAAGGTAATGAACAAAACTGCCAGGGACTGGCCCAGCAGCTGCCTGCGTTCTCCCGGTTGCAACAAGGCGATGGTATCTCGGATCGTTTGGTTCACTGGGTTGTTTATGCTTTTTTCTCCATGGTGATCATAAAATGGTCCCCCCAGCGGTTGAACGGAGCCTTGCTGCACAAGCGGTTTTCCCATTGCTCCAGCTGGGTAAAGGCCCGGGGAAAACGTTCGATGAACTGTTCGACAAAGGGCGGGGGAGTGGTCAGGGACAGGCTTTTGAGGCTCAGCAGCTTAAAGGCATCGCCCAATGTCCGGGTGACAAAAGCGGGGCTGTAGTAATAGCAGTCAAACTCCTCGCCTTCCAGTTTCGCTGTAGCCGGTCCTTTTTTCAGCCTGCGGAAAGCGAGCCTGAAGCGGCCTTTTGCGGCCATCAGTATTTCCCAGGGGCAGATGCGGGGCATGATCACCAGGGTAAAGCGACCACCCGGTTTTAATAATTGGTGAATATCTTTTAGCACCTTCCCCAGTTGGTCTGTGCAGTTCAGGCCGCCGAAGTTGGAAAAGATATAATCGTATTGTGTAGCCGTTCCCAACTGCTGCAATTCATTAAAAGAGCAGCGTATGGTCTTGATTTGATCCTGCAGCCGGTGTTGTTCAATTTTTTGATCCAGTTGCTGCAGCATGCCCGGGGCATTATCCGTTGCCGTGACGGTAATCCCGTTCCCGGCAAAAAACAGGGCATCGATACCGGTACCGCAATTCAGTTCCAGTAAATGAGCCCTGGGGGCAATGTAGGATAAAACCTCCTGCTGCACCCGGTTCCTGATCCACAGGATGATCTTATTTTCCTCATCGATGCGGTCAAATTCAGGAGACTGGTTCGAAAAGGCCAGGCTGACACTTTCTTCCTGATGCCGTTGTGCTGTGCTCATCTTGTTGTGCTTGCCGGTTTTTTAATGCAGGTAAGGACCTGCTGTAGGTTCTATATGGATCAGTTTGTTCCTGATTTCCCGCTTTTTGAAATGGGCGTAGAGGGCCACGGCCAGCATCCTGAAATTGCGGAAGCTGGGTCCGGCTTTCCCATTGAGCAGTTTGCGGCTGACGATGATGCCTTTGCGTTTCCGGTAGGTGTAGTGAACGTAGCGGTGCAGGTGCTTGTAAAACTCTTTTGAATAGTTGTTTTGGAACATCAGGTCCAGGTCGTCGCTATCCGTCCAGTTGGCTTTATTTTTCAGCTGGTCTTTGACGCGCTCATAGAATACGGTACCCGGCAGCGGGTAGGATACGGAAATGCCGATCCCTTCCGGCATGGTTTCTTCCACCATTTTGATGGTGGCGGCAATATCGCTCATGTCTTCGCCGGGGTAACCGAACTGGAGAAAGAAAGACGTCTGGATCCGGTGCTCCCCCAACAGTTGGCGGGCTTCCCGGATCTGCGCGATCGTCGTGCCTTTGTCCATGGCATCCAGTATCTTTTGCGAGCCGCTTTCAGCGCCCATCCATACCATGTCGCAGCCGGCATCCGAAAGGGGTTTTACCTGCTCGTCCTTGAGCAGCAGGTCGGCCCTGGATTGTATTTTGAAGCGGATCCGCATGCCGGATTCCTGTACCAGGGCGGCAAATTCCTTTACCCATCCGGGTTTCAGTCCGAAGATGTCGTCGCAAAACCAGATATGGTCAA
>JAEUVW010000312.1 GCA_016786525.1 Chitinophagaceae bacterium | reverse complement strand
CGATGAAATCTTTATCACCGCCGGCCTCTATTATTAAATTTTCAAACGAAATCGGCCTGTTACGGATAGTGCTTCTCCAGGCATAGTCATGAGATTTTTCTCTGACTTCATCCCAGGAAGTATTCCGGTATAATTCCAGATTTTTATCCAGGAAATGAATATCTGTTTTAGATAGAGCTTTTAATTCTGCATCCTGTTTGGGCCTTAATAAATCCCAGTTTTCGACTTCAAAAAATGCAGAAAATGTGCCATCATCTTTATAATAGCCATCACCTCGTACTGCTTTGAAAATGTCGTATATTTTTGATGGGACGGGGCCGTCTTCCATAGCAATATATTGGTCTCCTGTAATTGTACGGCCGTACTTTATAAGATGATCCCTATCTGAGAAATAAAGTACTTTAAAGATTTTGTGAAAATCACGCCTGGCAAGGCGGTTTGCAATATACAAGACAGCCTGCAAACTCTTTCGCTCATTAAACTCCATGTTTATTGCAGTCATATAGCAAAGGTATTACTACTAACATTAGCATCAAATAATTTTAACTACACTGTTTATATTATTTTTCTATAGTATGCACTTTGCGCACAATTATAATGTAATTCGGGCTACTCGTACGGGCAGAGTCATTCGGCCATCTATGTAGTTTACGCATGCTTATCCGGCGTGGTTTGCCCTTCCCCGGCCAGCCCCTTCATTTTCCCGATTTAGGAACTTGTTTTTCCGATTTTAAAAACAGATGTCGGCTGCCCGGCGTTCCTTTGCATCCAATTTAGTACTTGCTCCCCCCAACATACAGACTGAAGCACATTTCAGCATGGCGGTGTACCCCTGTGGCATACCGTATATCAAGAATGGTGGCCAACTTCCGGTAAGGAAGGTACGGCTGGGAGCAAGAAAGGCTATATCTGAGCCCTATCGGAGCTGGCCACCATCTATGACGTGTTGATCTGTAAAGATTTTTACAAATCTATAATACGCAAATTGATGAAAAAACAATTACTTATTGCTACGCTGGCTGCTGCGGCATGTACGGCAAATGCACAAACTGCAAAACTGGATACTGTATATACGGGAACAAGTTATGCCAATCAGGTTTGGTATAGCCTTGAAAACGACGAACAAGGTTCCAGTGCTAAGAATAACTGGGACCTGGGTTTCCGTATCCAGGGCGGCATTAACCTGGATATCCTGGTAAACCATACCGGCTCAACCGATGGCGCAGTGTTATGGGTCTATCCGAAAGCGGACATCACAGGTTGGTCCTCTGTAGATACTTCAGGCCTGAAAGCAAGCTGGGCACCGCTGTACAATAGCGAAGTGGAGTGGACCGGAGCCCTGGGCCGCTACGCCGACCCTGCAGGAACCACTACTGCAGACTACGGATGGGGCTTCTACAACAAAGACGGCGACCACAAAATCAAAGGGGACTCTATTTACATCATTAAAACACAGGGCGGTAAGTTTAAAAAACTGAAAATCGACCTGTTCTCCGCCGGTACCTACAACTTCACGTATGCCAACCTGGACGGTAGCGACGAAACAAGCTCAACGCTGGCCAAAGCTACCTACACCAATAAAAAGTACGCTTACTTCAACCTGGACACCAAGGCTGCTGTTGACCGCGAGCCGACACTGGACAAATGGGACCTGGTATTCGGCCAGTATTCCTCTGAAGACTATATGCCTATGGGCATGCCGGGCTACACCGTTACCGGGGTATTGGCAAACGATACTGTAGAGATCGCCAAAGCCATCGTTGATCCGTCTGTAAGGGCAGGCTATACCTCCTATGGTGCACATAGCTTCAGCCGCAACATCAACGGACTGGGTTACAACTGGAAAAAATTTGAAGGCGGTGCGTATAAACTCAACGATTCAGCAGTCTATTTCGTGAAGTCGAACCTGGGCAGCATCTGGAAAGTGATCTTTACCGGATTTACAGGTTCTGCTACCGGTGGCATCATCTTCTCTAAAGAAAAACTGCCTACGACTTCTATCGGCGATAAAACAAAATCAGCCACTACCCTGGCCATCGCTCCAAACCCTTCAGTAAACGGCCAGAACGTAAGCGTGGTCTACAACTTCGAACATGCTGTAAACAATGCTGTAGTGAATGTTTATGACATGACCGGCCGCATGGTGGTCAGCCAGGAACTGGAAAAATCAGCCGGCTTGCATGCCCTGGCGCTGAATACAAATATGGCTTCCGGTGTGTACATCGTAAGCGTGGTAGCAGATAACGAACTGACACAACAAAGGCTCATCGTTCAATAAAACTGCTAAATCCGGAAAAGGTGAAACAATAAGAACACAAGCCTGCAACAGCGGCTTGTGTTCATTTTAATTTAAAAGAAGACTACAAATTTTATGAAATCAATTATAAAAATTCTGTTTGCCGTACTGCCTATTCTCATCGCTTCATGTGGCGGCAATACCCAGAAAACTACTGAAGAGCAGGCAAAAACAGCTGAGGCAAAAAAAGAAAAGATCGTTTCCATCAGCGGAACGACAACAGAAATTTTGTGCGCCCTGGGCCTGCAGGACCAGATCGTGGGCGTGGATGTGACCAGCACTTATCCTGAAGCCATGCAGCAATTGCCGAAAGTAGGCCACAACAGGAACATGTCTGCCGAAGCCATCATTGCCCTGGCGCCGACTATGGTGATCGGCGTTGCAGAAAATGTAAAACCCGAACTGGTAGACCAGCTCAAAGCAGCCAACATCAGGGTATTGCTGTATACGCTGGAATCGTCTGTAGACGGTACAAAAAACCTGATTACAGCAGTAGCGGACAGCCTGGGTAAGGCTGACGCCGTACCGGCGATCACTGCAGCAATTGATGCCGATCTGAAAGAGCAGGTGGCCCTGACGAAGAAAACAAAAGTGCTGTTTATCTATGCCCGTGGCGCCGGTGCCATGATGGTTGCCGGTGAGCATACCTATCCCAATGCCATGATCAAACTGGCAGGTGGCGAAAATGCGACCGGCGGTTTCGAGGACTTTAAACCCCTGACTCCCGAATCATTGCTGGACGCCAACCCGGACGTGATCCTGATGTTCACCAGCGGTCTGGAAAGCCTGGGGGGCATGGACGGCCTGCTGAAAGTGCCAGGTGTAGCCATGACAAACGCCGGAAAGAAAAAGCAGGTGATCGAAATGGACGGCCAGTACCTGACCGGCTTTGGTCCGCGCCTCGGAAAGGCGATAGCTGAGTTATCAAAAAAATTAGATGCAGTCAACAAAAATTAAAATTTTTACCCTTACCGTCAGCGTGTTGCTGATCATCAGCATCATACTGGGCATGGGCATGGGTGCGGTTTCCATAAGCCCCTTACAAGTGATGGCCATACTGGGAAAGAAAATAGGGATCAGCTCCGGTGTAGCCTACACCGATGTTCAGGAATCCGTTCTTGCCGCCATCCGTATGCCCCGGGTGATGATGGCTGTACTCATCGGCTCTTCGCTCGCTGTATCCGGTGCCGCCATGCAGGGCTTGTTCCGAAACCCCCTGGCCGATCCCAGCCTGATCGGTATTTCTTCCGGCGCATCTTTTGCCGCAGTAGCGGCCATCGTGCTGGGCATCAATACGGTGACCTCAATTACAGGGGTTACCGGTACGTACGCCTTGTCGGTCATCACTTTTACCGGCGCACTCATTACTGCTGTGATCGTATACCGTCTGGCACAGTCCGGCGGTAAAACAATTATAGCCACCATGCTGCTGGCGGGTATTGCGATCAATGCCCTGGCCGGCGCGGGTACCGGTATCTTTACCTATGCTGCCAACGACGCCCAATTGAGAAGCATTACCTTCTGGATGCTGGGCAGCCTGGGCGGCGCGTCCTGGAACACCGTGCTGGGTATCCTGCCCTTTACCATTTTGCCGGTGCTGGTATTTCCTTTTATGGCCAAGGCCCTGAATGCGTTCTCTATCGGCGAGAGCAATGCCGCCCACCTGGGCACCAATACCGAACTGGTAAAACGGACCGTGGTATTGCTGACGGCGCTCTGTGTCGGTGCTTCCGTGGCCGTGGCCGGCGTCATTAGTTTTGTGGGCCTGGTGGTACCCCATATCATCCGTCTCACAGCAGGGCCGGATAACCGTTACCTGTTGCTGCTGGCACCGGTACTCGGCGCTTTGCTCCTGGTTTCTGCAGACCTGGTAGCGCGTACACTGTTCATTCCCGCTGAAGTGCCGATTGGTATCATTACCTCTATGATCGGTGCTCCGGTGTTCCTGTATATGGTTATTAAAGAATTAAGATCCCAAAGGAATTTCTGATGCTGAACGTTCAAAATATACACTTCCGGATATCGCAGGCGCTCTCCCTGTCCGACATTTCGTTTGACGTAGCCGCAGGGGAAATGGCCGTGATCCTGGGTGCTAACGGCGCCGGTAAATCTACTTTGCTGAACATTGTTACCGGTTCGGTCAAAATGAATTCCGGTTCGGTGCTGATCAACAAGCTGCCGATCCAGTACTGGAAATCGAAAGACCTGGCCACCTTTGCCGCCGTGATGCAGCAGCAGAACCAATTGCAGCTGCCCTTCCGGGTGTACGACGTCGTGATGATGGGGCGTTACCCGCATTTCAAAAGAAAAGAAACAGCAGATGACGCTGCGATTGTCGGCGAGGTACTCGAGAAAACAGGCATCAGGCATTTAAAGGACAGGAATTACCTGACTCTTTCCGGAGGGGAACAACAAAGAGTACACCTGGCCCGCGTACTGGCACAGGTCAGCAGTACCCGTAGCGAAGAACCCTGTTACCTGTTCATGGACGAGCCCAGCAACAACCTCGACATCCGCCACCAGCACAGCGCTTTGCGTATCGCAAAATCCTTTGCCCGGGAAGGCAACTGTGTGCTGGCCGTACTGCACGACCTGAACCTTGCCCTGCAATATGCCGATAAGATTGTTTTACTGAAAAACGGGAAGATGAAAGGCTTTGGTGCTCCTGCCGACATCATGACGGAAGACTCGATCAGTGAAGTCTACGATCTCCCCCTCTCTATTTTTCATCCGCCGATGGGGAAACATCCCATGGTGATGCCCCTGGTGTAAATTATTTATTCATTCATAAAAATCGAAACAATGTCAAACACAATTGCTCCAAGTTTGAAAGAACAATACGAAAGCCTGAAGGCTGCCAACCCGAAACTGCGTATCCGCAATGCAGCACAGGAACTGAATGTAAGCGAAGCGGAACTGGTGGCCCTGGGCATTGGTGAAGGCACAACCCTGCTGAACCCTGCTTTCCAGGATATCCTGAAAGAGATCATTACCCTGGGCAAGGTGATGGGCCTGACCCGCAACAACAGCGTGGTGCACGAGCGCAAAGGTATTTACGATAATATTTCCTTCGAAGGCCCGGTGGGCCTGGCGGTCAATAAGGATATCGATCTGCGCCTCTTCATGATGCATTGGAAACACGCCTTCGCGGTTGCTGAAGGCGATCGCAAAAGCATCCAGATATTCGACAAGAGCGGCGAAGCGACACATAAGATCTACCTGACCTCCGAAAGCGATGTTGCCGCGTATGATGCGCTGGTACAAAAGTTCCGTGCCGAAGATCAGCAGGCAACATTGAGCTTCGAAGCTTATCCTGCCGCAGCAGCAGAGCTGCCCGACGCGGAAATAGATGTGGACAGCTTCCGCCAGGGATGGAAAAACCTGAAAGACTCACACGAGTTCTTCGGCCTGACCCGCACACACAAACTGACCCGTACACAAGCGCTGCGCCTGGCCCCGGCAGAGTTTGTACAAAAAGTACCGAATGATGCGGCACGCAGAGTATTGGATATGGCTTCAGAGCGCCAGGTGCCGGTAATGGTATTTGTAGGCAACCGCGGCTGTATCCAGATCCATAGCGGTACAGTAACCAAAGTGATGGAAGCCGGCCCCTGGTACAATGTACTGGACCCGATGTTTAACCTGCACCTGAACGAAACAGACATAGCTTCTTCCTTTATCGTTAAAAAACCAAGTACAGACGGTATCGTTACTGCCCTGGAAGTTTTTGACCAGAACGGAGAAATGATCGTACAGTTCTTTGGTGAGCGCAAACCGGGCATTCCCGAACTGGAAACCTGGAGGGCATTGGTCAACGATCTGCCTGTGGTACAAGATTAATCTGAAACAAGCCCCGGTCACACAAAGAGCCGGGGCTTGATAACAAGACTGCACATGAGCTACACTGTTACCAACCTGATACCGCAGCTGCCGGTACTGAACCTGGAAGCTGCAAAAAAATTCTACACCGGAGAGCTGAATTGCAGGCTGGAGGCCGAGTATCCCGACTTGCTCATTTTTGAATTTGAAGGACGGATGCTGTACCTGTGGCTGTGCGATAATAAAGTGATACCGGAGTCTTCAAGTTTCTACGCCATCGTAGACAATATAGAAGCACTGTATGCGCGCTATGCTCATGTAAGCAGGATGGTCGTGCCCTTGTGCACCCAGCCATGGGGTATGAAGGAGTTTTATATTATGGACAATTCCGGCAATCTCCTGAAGTTCGGGGAACGCGTTGCCGGATAAAAACGAGCTGTATGTGCTGTTATAAAACATTGCATAAAAATGAGGAAGGCTACGTGGTTTTTTGCAAAAGCTGCGAGAGCCTGCATGTAGGCTATGGAAATGTAGTGCTGTCGCACAGCATCGAAGAGTTTTACTCCTTTGAAGCGAAAATAGATGCCTGCCGGCGCCAATACCAGTATGACGCCTATCCCGATCTCCGGACGGTTTCCGTCAACACCTGCTCCCGGGCCATTACCCTGGTATTCAGCCCCAACGACCTCAGGAAGCTCGGCCGTATCCTGCACCGGGCAAAAGAAAAACTCACGCTTGAAAAATTGTTTGTGTTTCATGACAACTAGACCGATTTTGAAAAAAGGCCTGGCCATTTTACTGGGTCTTCCCGCTTTGCCCGCCCTTGCACAGCAACACGATACGGCAGCTGCAACCGGAGACAGGATGCTGTCTCATGTAGTCGTCACCGGGCAGTACCGGCCAATAAAGCCCGAAGATGCCGTACAGCGTATACGGGTCATCGACGCAAAAAAAATTGCAGCCATGGGGGCACAAAACCTGCGTGATGTGCTGCTGAATGAAATGAATGTATCTGTGTCGCAGGACGATGCCTTAGGCAGCCGCGTCAGCATACAGGGTATGTCCGGGCAAAACGTCAAGATACTGGTCGATGGTGTGCCCATCATCGGCCGCCAGGACGGCAACATAGACATCTCGCAGATCAACACCTACAATGTAGAGCGCATAGAGCTCGTAGAAGGCCCGATGTCGGTGAACTTCGGTACCGATGCGCTGGCGGGAGCGATCAACATCATTACCAAGAGCTCCATCAGCAAAAAGATAGAGGGTGCAGTAAACACTTATACCGAGTCTATCGGTAAGTACAATGCCAATGCCAACCTGGGCTACAATACAGGTAAGCATACTTTTATGCTGGGAGGTTCCCGCAATTTCTTTTCCGGCTGGGACCCCAACCAGGAATCCCGTTACCTGGATTTCGGCGCAAGGCCTGCAGATGCCGGCAGGGCACAACAATGGGATGCAAAGGAAGAATACAACGGCAATTTCCAGTACAGTTACAAGCTCAACAGGACAACCCTGCGCCTGAAGAGTGACTACTTTCACGACATCATCACCAACCGCGGAAAACCGAACGGTTTTTATGGATACGATGCTTTTGACGATGTGTACAGGACCACACGCTTCAACAACAGCGTATTTGCCAACGGTAAGATCTTCAGGAATAAAACATACAGTTTCCTGGCTGCATACAACCAGTACAAACGCGAAAAAAATACGTACACGGTAGACCTGACCAGCCTGGATAGAGCGCTGGCCGCAGCCTCCGACCAGGACACGGCCAAGTATACCTCATTCAATTCACGTGGCACGTTCAGCAACAGTAATCCGGCCGCGCGGCTGAACTATGAGCTCGGCTACGACATCACCATAGATAACGGCAGCGGTAAACGCATCTTGAACAAGGAGCAGCAGATCGGCGACTATGCGGTCTATGGCAGCACGGAAGTACGGCTGGTAAAGGAGCTGATCGCAAGGGTAGGTTTGCGCTATGCCTATAACACCGCATTCAGCACACCCCTGATCCCTTCGCTGAACCTGAAGTATACCCTGGCGAAAGCACTGGTATTGCGTGGCTCTTATGCGCGGGGATTCAGAGCGCCCAGCATCAAGGAGCTGTATTTCGAATTTAAGGACGTCAACCACAACATATTCGGCAACCCGGATCTTAAAGCCGAAAATTCCAACAACTACAATGTGGCGGCAAACTATTCCTTCCGGACCAGCACCGTGCAGCATAGTGTGGAAGCTTCGGCATTCTACAACAGCATCAACGATATGATCACCCTGGCAGGGCCGGATTCCCTGTTTCGTTACAACTACATCAATATCGAACAGTACAAGACCAGGGGCGTGCAGTTGAGCTGGTCCGGGCAGTACAAGGGCCTGAATGTGACGCTGAGTGGTTCCTATATCGGCCGCTACAACAAATTGCCGGAGACAGAAAACAGCGCCCCTCCTGAATTTTTCTATACCCCGGAGCTGCGCGTCAATGTGAGCTACAGCTGGACGAAGTACAATACCGTCTTCTCCTTCTTCTCCAAATACACCGGACAGATGCCCGGTGTAGGCCTGGATGTGCAGGGCAATGCAATCCTTTTGCCGATAAAGGCGTATGGATTGGCAGATGTTTCTGTAACCAAGAATTTTCCGAAGATCAGACTCTCCGCACTGGCCGGCTGCAAAAACCTGCTGGATGTAAGGAATGTAAATTATGCAGGCAACGCTTCGGGTGGATCAGGCGGTGCGCACAGTGCATCTTCAGCCAGTATTTCCGTCGGCACCGGACGTTCGTATTTCCTGGGCCTGGGTTATCAATTTTCCAAGTAATTAATTCATGTGACATGAAGAACAACAGTTCATTACTCCTGCTGCTTTTGCTCAGTATGCTGAGCAGCTGCCTCAATAAAGAAACCCCCGTTCCGCTGAAGCCGAAAGGTGCGGAGACAACGGCTTCGGTAGATATGGGCGAAGATTACCACTGGCAGATGTACTTCAGCCTGAAGAGTAACGCGATGGTGGGCAAAGTGCTGTACAGCTCCTGGGACCTGGGCTTTGAAAATGAAGCCTCCGGGTACCGCATCGTATTGAACGGCGGTAAATTCGGCATGGCGGCGTACCGTACGGGTAAAACCGATTTTGCTTCCGTAACGATCAAAGATACGACCGGCGTAAGCGGGAAGATCGACATGCCCTCCGGCAGCCTGGACAGTACCGCCATCGGTGACTGGCGTACCGGCAATGCCGTGTACATCATCAACAGGGGCACCAATGAAAATGCCAAATGGCAGGGTTTTGAAAAAATACAGATCCTTTCTGTAGATGCTGCGAAGTATGTGGTGCGTATAGCCGGCATCGACGGATCCAACGAAAAGACAATGGATATCCTGAAAGACAACCGCTACAACCTGGGCTTTCTTTCTTTTGGCGACGGGGGTAAAACACTGACCATAGAGCCCCCCAAAGCAGAGTGGGATATTGTCTTCACCAAGTATACCTACTATTACTACGACCTGATGATGCCCTATTCTGTAGTCGGTTGCCTGCTGAACCGCTACCAGACCACGGCAGGGTTGCTGGACAGCACCAGTAAAGACTTTGCAGCCATTGACCTGGAAAAGGCCATGGGCGCCAGGCTGGCGTCTTTTAACAGCGCTATCGGTTTTGAATGGAAATACTACGACCTCAATTCCGGCAAGTATACCGTCAACCCGGCAAAACACTACATCATACTCAGCCAGCAGGGTATCTACTACAAACTGCGCTTTATAGATTTTTATCAGGCCGGTATCAAAGGTGCGCCCAAATGGGAATACCAGCAGCTCTGATCGCCGCAATTCTTTAGTTTGAAAGGGCCTGTTTTATACAATAAAACGGGCCCTTTTATATCATTATGCGCTTTTACATTTCTTTAGGCCAGGATCAAATCCAGCCCTTATTGACCACAGTAATTTTACGGTGAACAAAACAACGTAGAAATGAAAAAGATGTTACTTACTATGGGAGCGCTTGCCTGCATGACGGCTGTACAGGCACAGCTTCCCCTGCTGAAATGGGCTAAAGGATTCGGCGGCGGATCGGCAGACTATGCCAACAATATCGTGGTCGATGCCGATGGTAACAGCTATGTTACCGGCTCCTTCCAGGGAACAGTAGACTTTGATGCAGGTGCCGGCATACACAACCTGAGTGCAAACGGCGGATCAGATGCCTTTATCCTGAAGCTGGATGCCAATGGCAATTTCCTTTGGGCCAGGCACTTCGGAGGCAGTGACAATGATGAAGGATTTGGCCTGGCAACAGATGCATCAGGCAATATCTATGTATCCGGATCTTTTGAAGGCGTAGCAGATTTTGACCCCGGGACAGGCATCAGCACCGGGACTTCCTCCGGCTCTTCAGACGCCTTTCTGATAAAATTGAATGCAGCGGGAGACCTGGCCTGGTACAAAACCTTCGGCGGCTCCGGCTCCGATGTCGCTACCACCCTGATGCTGGATGCCTCAGCAAATATCTACCTGGGCGGAAACTTCAGGAACACTGCAGACTTCGATCCGGGCTCCGGTTCGGAAGACATGACTGCGCTGGGTCTGTCCGATATGTTTGTTGTAAAACTGGATGCTTCCGGCTCATTTGTATGGTCGCGCAGAATGGGCGGCCTGTTTGACGATCATCTTTCTGCCCTGGCCCTGGACCTTTCAGGAAATGTATTGCTGGCCGGCTCCTTTTCCGGGATAGCGGATATGGACCCTGGAGCAGGCACCAGCAACCTGGTCTCCAATGGCCTGAGCGACGCTTTCCTGCTGCAGCTCGATGCTTCCGGATCTTTTATGTGGACGAAGCAGTTTGGTGGTTTGTTTGACGACCAGGTATCAGACCTGGCTATTGACGTGTCGGGCAACATCTACCTTGCCGGTTACTTCAACAATATTGTAGACTTTGATCCCGGCTCCGGCTCCAGCCTGCTGAGCGCTCTGGGTCTTTCCGATGGCTTTGTGCTGAAACTGGATGCATCCGGCAACTTCTCCTGGGCCAGGAAAATGGGCGGCCTGCTGGCGGACAATGTCAATTCTATTGCAAGCGACCTGTCGGGCAATGTCTACGTGACGGGTGCGTTCCAGGGTAATGCCGATTTTGGATCAGGCACTGCTTTGTCTTCAATGGGTATGTCAGATGTGTTCATTTCAAAGATTGACCTGTCCGGCAACTTTATATGGACCAAAAATATCGGCAGCAGTACAGATGACTACGGCAATGCTGTCGTTGTCAACAATGCCGGAAATATATACACTACCGGTGTGTACAGCGGCAAAGCAGACTTCGACCTGGACCTGGGCCTGTTTGATATGGAAGCGCCGGGCGGCTCTTCCGACGCCTTCACACAGCGTCTCGCACCGTCCGGTACCCTGATCGAAGAACAGGGTGCTCTCAGCAGTGTAGTCCCCTACCCGAATCCTAACAACGGTATCTTCAGCTTTACCCTCACAGAAGATGCAGATCTGGAAATCTATAGCGAAACCGGCTTACTGGTATATACACACCTTGCGGTAAAAGGCCTGAATAAAGTGGATGTCAGCAATCAGCCTAATGGTGTATACTTTGTCAAAATGATTTCGATACCGGAAGGAGTTGTCGAAAATCACTCGATCATAAAATTTTAGTGGTGGAA
This sequence comes from Chitinophagaceae bacterium, assembly GCA_016786525.1. Taxonomy (GTDB): domain Bacteria; phylum Bacteroidota; class Bacteroidia; order Chitinophagales; family Chitinophagaceae; genus Rurimicrobium. Next base: position 3,653 of record JAEUVW010000312.1, on the reverse strand, counting down.
TAAAAAATGCCGCAATCCTGGATTGCGGCATTTTTTATTTTAATGGGATGTAAATGTCAAAGCGTGCCCCTTCTCCCGGTTTCCCCGAAGCGACGATGACACCGCTGTGGTTTTCTACGATCTTTTTTACGATGGCCAGGCCGATGCCGGTACCGGTATATTCTCCCTTCTCGTGCAATCTCTGGAATACTTCAAAGATCCGTTCACTGAACTGGGGTTCGAAGCCGATGCCATTATCCCGGATGACCAGGTGACAGTACTTTTCGGCAGTCAATGTTTTGATACCGGTTTCTGTGCCGTTTACCTGCGTACAGGAAATCGTAATGTGGGGCGTAATGCCGGGTTTGGTGAATTTAATGGCATTGCCCAGCAGGTTATGCAGCAGCTGCACCATCTGGAAAGGGATCATCCGGGTTTCGCAAGGCTCCCCGATGATCTCGATGACCGCCTGGTGTTCCCTGATGGATTCGGCAAGATCCTGCCTCACTTCATCAAAGATCTCGCTGAAATTCCTGATCATAAAAGAGTGATCGGTTGCCGTGGTCCGCGAGTAAGTCAGCAGGTCCTGTATGAGGGTCTGCATCCTGTTGGCCGATTGCTGCATCCTGTGGAAATAATCGCGCCCCTTCTCTGACAGGTTCTCCGCCTCCTTATCCAGCACGCGTGCGGCAAACAATTGTATTTTACGAAGAGGCTCCTGCAGGTCGTGGCTGGAGATATACGCAAACGACTGGAGTTCAGCATTCATTTTTTCCAGTTGCCTGTTTTTTTCTTCCAGCTGTTCGGCATAGGATCTCAGGTGTTCTTCGTTTTCCTTTTTGTCGGTAAGGTCGTGCGTGATCTTCGAGAAGCCGATCACTTTTTTCTGTTCGTCCTGTATGGCGGTAATCACCACTTTTGCCCAAAAAAGAGAGCCGTCTTTTTTGACACGCATGCCCTCATGCGATGCTTTTCCTGTTGTTGCTGCCTGTGTCAAAAGCCTGGTCGGCAGGCCGATAAATTTATCCTGGTCCGTATAGAAAATGGAAAAATGCCGGCCGATAATTTCGGTGGCATTGTAGCCCTTGATTTTTTCCGCCCCTTTATTCCAGTTTTCAATAACCCCCTCTTTGTTCAGGTAAAATATGGCATAGTCCTGTATCTCGCTGACCATCATATGGTAGCGGGCTTCGCTCCTGGCCAGCTCCTCGTTCAGCTCCTGCATTTCGCGGGTGCGCTCCAGTACCTGGCGTCCGAGCTCCTGGGTAAACATCTTCTGCTCCTGGATATCGGTAGTAGTGCCTACCCACATTTGTATCTGCCCGTGCTCATCCCGCTGCGGGATAGCCTGGCTGTGCTGCCAGCGATAAATACCATCTTTGCGCAGGAAGCGGTGCTCCATACTGTACATACGCCCTTCTTTAAGGCTTTGCAGCCACTCTTCCCTGCTCCTGTTCCAGTCGTCGGGGTGCATGATCGCCTGCCAGAAATTCTGCATGGCCTTTTCTGCTTCGAGGCCGGAGTAGTCGGAAATATAGCGGTTGAAATAGTCCGGTGTTCCGGCGGCGTCAGTTGTCCATACCAGTTGAGGGATGGCGTCCGCCAGCAGGGTAAACTTTTGTTCCCGCTCCTGCAGGCTGATCTGGTGCTTTTTTTCCTCTGTAATGTCGCGCAGCGTGCCGATCAGTTTTTCCGGTTTTTGCTGTGCATTGTACAGCACTTTTCCGCGCACCTCTATCCAGCGGATAGAGCCGTCCGTGCAGATAATCCGGGAACTGTAGTGCAGCTGCCCGTTCTGGTATGCGTCACGGAAAGCTTTTGAGCGTGTCGGAAGATCGTCAGGATGTATCCGTGCTACCATTTCGGAATGGCTGACAGGCTCGGACCGGTCAAAGCCGAAAATGTCGAGGAAGCGCTGCGTGTAGATGACCTTGTTTGTCGATACATCCAGCTCCCAGATACCGAGCTCGCTGGCTTCTACTACAATATTCAGCCGGGTTTCGTCTTCTTCTATTTTTTGTTTGGCGAGGTTGAGGTCGGTGACATTGGCTGCCGCCATCATGACGCCGTATACCGCTCCTTCGGCTGCAAACAAAGGAATAAGGCTATAGTTGAAATAGAAAGAGTTGGGTGCGCCTTCTTTGTTTTTTACGGCCAATAAATGATTGTAGCCATGGTAGGGCATCCCTGTTTTGAAGACAAGGTCAATCTCTTTGAAGATGCCCTGGTCGCCCCATTCGGGCAGCAGGCTTTTGAGCGATTGGCCGTTAATGTCCGGACCTTTTCCAAAGATGTCAATGATACTCTGGTTGGCCGTATCAATGACCATGTCCGGCCCTGTAAAAACGCCTATGGGGAAAGGCGCGCTTTTGAGCAGTTCACTGATCTTTCTTTCGCTGATCTCTACCGTCATCCGGGCGTCTACCTTTTCGGTGACGTCATTTACGGTGATCATAATACCTGATATGTTTCCCTGGGTATCGTACAGCGGCGCGTACTCAAAGTCGAGGTAGAATTTTCTCAGGCCGTCATCACCGGATACATAGGCCAGCGATTCTTTCTCCGTATGCTGCTCCCCGCTGGCAAAAACGTGGTTCAGCAGTTCTTCATACTTCTGCTTGCGTAGTTCGGGGAATACATCGAGAATGCTCCGGCCCACAACATCTTCTTCCTTCTTCCGCCATATTTTTTCGAACATGACCTTGTTGGCCAGTTCGACCACATGATCCCCGCCCCGAACGATGGTCATGGGTATCGGCGACTGCATGACCATGTTGCGGAATTCGCGTTCACTTTCTGCAAGATCGTGTTTGGCCTTTACCGCATCCGTCACGTCCATAGCCACCACCATCACTCCCGTTACAACATTGTCTTCCCGCAGCGGGTGGTAGATAAAGCTGAAATAAGCCAGCTCTTGCTTGCCAAAACGGTTCAGCATCACAGGAAACTCGGAGCTTTGAAACGGTATGCCGGTCTGGATCACGCCGCGTAATAAGGGTTCGACAGAATCCCTTACTTCCGGCAGGCCGGTAAACAACGAATGACCTATGAAGTGTTCTTCCTTCCGGTCGATGATCTCCAGGTATTTCTGGTTTGCCAGTTCGACGATAAAGTCTTTGCCCCGGAGAATACTGATGCCTACCGGTGCCTGGTACACCATATCGCGGAAGCGTTTGTCGCTTTTTGCCAGTTCCTTTTTATTCTTTACCCGGGCCGTCACATCGATCGCCATGTGGTGAATGCCGTAGATGTTGCCTTCCTTATCGCGCAGGGCTTTGTACGTAAAGTCAAAATAGAAAGCCTGCAGTCTTCCGTCTACCAAAAGAATGGCTTCCTCTTCCTTGCCGGTATAGGTTTCTCCCGTAGTATACACATGGTCGAAGATGCCGAGAAAGGGCTGGCCCTTCAGCTCCGGTACCGCCTCGGCAAGGGGCTTTCCGATCACCGAAGTGTCCTTGCCCCAAAAGCCCAGCATCATATCATTGGCGTATTGGATGCGGATTTCCCGGCCGGTGTACAGGGCAGTTGCTACCGAAGCTTCTTCGATCAACGTCCGGAAGCGGTATTCGCTATCCTGCAGCTTGCAGAGTACGTTTTTTTCCTCTGTAATGTCTTCCAGCGTGCCACTGAAGCGCATAGCCCTGCCGTCTTTAAACTCGGCTTTCCCTTTGGCG
>JAEUVW010000277.1 GCA_016786525.1 Chitinophagaceae bacterium | reverse complement strand
CCTGCCGGCTTTGTTCAGCTACCTGCCCGCGCCGAAGACCAAGCACACCAATTACCTGGAGAGCGGCTGGCTGAACAAGATCCTGAACATCCTGACAAACTGGGTCTTCAACAACCGGAAAATCATTTATGTAGCCTCGCTGGCGGTAACCATAGTGTCGCTGATCGGTGTTGCACGCCTGAAAACGGTAGGCTATGTGGTAGACGACCTGCCGAAGAAAGACAAGATCTATACCGATCTTAAATTTTTTGAGCAGCATTTTCATGGTGTGATGCCGTTGGAGATCGTCATCGATACCCGCAGGAAAAACGGGGCCGTATCGCTTCCGGTAATGCAGAAAATAGACCAGCTGGGTATTGCCCTGTCTGAATACAAGGAACTGGGGCATCCGCTGTCTTTTGTGGATGGGGTGAAATTTGCCCGCCAGGCGTACTACGACGGGGACAGCAGCAGCTATGGTGTGCCCAATATGATGGACGGGGCTTTTATACAGCCTTACCTGCGCGCCAAACCCAACAGGAATGCCGCAAACGGGGGAGGGGATATGTTTGCCAAACTGCTGACCACTTTTATGGACAGTACCAAGCAAAAAACCCGGATTAGCATCAATATGGAAGATGTAGGTTCGGTAAAGCTGCCCCTGCTGCTGGACAGTATCCGCCCCAAGACCTATGCGCTGTTTGACACCGGTAAGTATACGGTCACCTTTACGGGGTCCAGCATTATTTTCCTGGAAGGCAGCAAATTCATCATCAACAGCCTGCGGGATAGCCTGGTACTGGCTTTCATCATGATCTTCGGCTGTATGGTCATCCTGTTCTACTCCTGGCGTATCCTGATCATATCCTTTGTGGTCAATATCATCCCGTTGCTGGCAACGGCAGGTATTATGGGCTGGATGAATATCCCGATCAAGCCCTCAACAGTGCTTGTCTTCAGTGTGGCGCTGGGTATTACGATCGATGTCACGATCCGTTTCCTGGTCAGCTATAAGCATGAGCTGAAACAACATAAAGACGATGTCGGCAACACCGTACGGCATACCATTTTCGACACCGGGCTCAGTATTATTTATACCTCGCTGATCCTGATTGCCGGTTTTGGCGTGTTTGCTTTGTCCAATTTCGATGGAACCAAATCACTGGGCTTCCTGACCTCGCTGACCCTGCTGCTGGCCATGATCACCAACCTGACCCTGCAGCCTGCTATGCTGCTCTGGCTCAACAAGGCCGGTCGTGGCAAGCAAAAGCTGCAAAGTGAAAAGTGGCTGGAGGAAAGCGAAGACCAGGATTAAGAATTAATACATATCTTGCATTAATCTTTATATATTTTATTTTACAGCATTGTTCCGAATGCGGGTAAAACGGATTATTTTTACCCCTGAATGATAAAGATACTACTGGTAGAGGATGATTTGGATGATGTAGAATTGCTGGAAGACGCTCTTCGCGACCACAATGTCGCCTATGAAGCAGCTATTCTGCACGATGGGAGCGCGGCAGTAGAGTACATCAGGGCCTGCACCTCCTGCCCCGACCTGGTTATCCTGGACTTTAACCTTCCCAAAGTTCATGGCCGGCAGCTTATCCTTGAACTTAAGGCAACGGCATCCTTTAAGCAGATACCGCTGCTGATCCTGACCACTTCCTCGGCCAAAGAAGATATTGACTATGCGTACCAAAACGGGGCTGATAAATACCTGATCAAACCCACTTCCATGGCGCAGGTAAAAGAACTGGTGGATGAAATCGTCCGCCTTGCCGCAAAACAGTAAGCGTGCGCTTACTGTTCCGTATATTCGTACACGGTGTATTCCTTTGTACGGGAACGTTCTATATATTCATCAAGGGCGCTTTCCAGCCTTTCTTTCAGGCGGGGTTCCGCATGGGTATCCATGTATACGGTTGCTTCTCCGTTAGGCCCTGTAAGGATGACATTGTTATCATTTACGGTAGCCGTCCTGATGTCTTTCATCGGGAAGCTCAGGGTTTTATCGGGCGTTTCAAAAGTAATGGTCTCTTCCCACTGGGTGATTTTGGGGTCAAACAATACCTGGTGGTAAGGAGTGCGCAATACATTTACCTGTGTGGTGTAGCGGCTCAGCTTCGAAAAAATGAAATTGAAGGTCTCCTGTTTGGCCGTAATCTGGCTGAAAACAGGCGCTGAAAGCAGCAATGCGCAACAAGTAATCAATGATCTTTTCATTTCTGGTGTATTTTTCAGGATAAAAATATCTGTTTTACCGGTAAAACGAAAAAGACATCACTTTAATTTTTCCCCATATGGGAGAATCCTTAAAGTAATGTCTTTAATTTTTGGGTGTATGTAGAACCGGCGACTCCGGGTGCCTTACGGGGCAGCGGCAGACGCCGGCAGTTTTTTAGTGGTTATGCGTATTGCTTTTCATCGATGCCATAGGCTTCAAAGATCTTTTTTTTGATCTCGCGGCTCATGGGTTTGCGTCCGTTCTCTATCTGCGTGATCGTAACATTCGGGACACCGATTTTTTCAATCACTTGTTTTTGTGTCAGGTTCATATGGAATCTGAATTCTTTAAGATTGAACTGGTTCATTTGTCGTAAGTTTTTCTGAAGCAAAGATGCAAACGGAAGCCGAAGCGCTTATTACACGATATCGGGCAAGTTTTATATGATTTCCATAACAAAAAAGCAGGCTCGTCGTGACCGGCCTGCTTCTTATCGATGCTCCGACATATTACCTACTGATCTTTGGCCGTTTTTTGTGTGCGGGGCACAAATGCATACGTGATGCCGGCACGAAGCGGCATGTAGAACAGTGAATAGGAAAAGGGCTGCTCGTAGCCGGTTACAGATGCTCTTGCATCTACAGAAGACCAGCGCGCTGCAAACTCCAGGTTGATGTTTAATCGTTCGGTAGCATTGTAGCCAAATGCCAGTTGGGCGCCGGATACAATATTTTTACTGACTGTTTTCCCGATCTTTCCTGTATGCGCTTCCAAGGCAAAGGTCTGGGCCGGGATAATCCCGGCAATAGCATCTGTCTGGATAACAATGATGCCATTATCTTTTTCAAACCCACTGAACAGGATACCGGTCATCAGGCCAGCCTGGAAGGTAAAGCGCCGCCCGATATTCGTTTGGTATTGGGCAAAGAGGTGCGGGCTCAGGTACCGCCCTGTTGCCGCAACAAAGCTTGTGGAGGATATAAATGCAGATAAGCCGGATATTTCTGTTTCTTTTTTGGTCTGGTAATTGCCCAGCTCCAGGCCTAAACCCAGGTTGAGGTGCCTGAACGCATAACCCAGCTTAAAAGAAGAGGAAAAAGTAATGATCTTTTTAGGATTATAGGTAGACGAGTCCAGCAGTTTATCTGCATACGCGGCATGATGCTCGCCGCTATGCCAGGTATAACCGCCGTTTATAGAAAGGTTCAGTTGCGCATGGGCGGTTAAGGGCAGCAGGCCGGCAAGAGAAAGCAGGATTTTTCGAAACATAGCATTTTTTGTGCAATGTATTACAAAAGGGACAGAATAAGTAATAAGAGGATAGTTCGGGGTGTTCCTGCTATTTTTTTAGTTTTGCACCCAAATCAACCGTCACTTGCTGCAACACCTGAGCGTATCCGAAAAAAGATTCTTAGCACTGGCTGTCCTGGTCCACCTGATTGCTACCTGGTTTTCGGTAGGTTTTCATCATCCGGACGAGCATTACCAACTGGTAGAATTTGCCTACTATAAAATGGGCATGACGCCTGCCGAAAGCCTGCCCTGGGAGTTTGCGGCACGCATGCGGCCGGGTCTTCAGCCGCTGATGGTGTACCTGCTGATGAAGCCGTACTATGCGCTGGGTTTTTCCAATCCTTACGATTTTGCCTTATTGCTGCGCTTCATCACCGGCCTGGCTACGATCTGGACGGCGCTTCAGTTTCATAAGGCCGTCAGCCCCCAGATTAAATCGGATGCCCTGCGCAGGGTTCATTTCCTGCTTTCCCTGTTAGGCTGGGGACTGGTGTACCTGCATGTACGCTTTTCTTCCGAAACCTGGTGTGCCCTTGCATTCACCTGGGCTGTCATCGCCTTGTGGCGCGCGGGGCGCTACAGTTACTTTTGGTTTGGCCTCCTGGCCGGCCTGAGTTTCGTGTTCCGTTTCCAGGCCCTATTTATGATCGGAGGAGCCGGGCTCTGGATGCTCTTTGTGAGCCGGCCGGGCTGGAAATCCATCCTGCAGGCGGTGCTGGGCTTTACGTTGGCTTTTGGCCTTGGTTTGCTGTGCGAGCGCTGGCTCTATGGTGAGTGGGCGGTCAGCAGTTTTGCTTATGTCTACCAGAATATTGTTGAAAACAGGGCGGCTGCCTACGGCATAGAGCCCTGGTACTGGTATTTCGGGCAGATCGTTATCCAGGGCCTGGCGCCGTTTAGCATCATTATGCTGCTGAGCATCCCCGTCATGCTGATTTATAAACCCCGGCATATGCTCAGCTGGTCGATGATCCTTTTCCTGCTGGGGCATATCGTGGTGGCGCATAAGGAGTTTCGTTTTCTCTATCCCCTGGCCTTTTTCTTTCCTTTCTTTGCCGTCAGTACCCTGGCCTTCCTGGGGGAAAAACTGGCTGCATTTGATGGCAAGGCATGGTACCGGAACAGTAAAAGAATATTTGCCGTTACTTTCTGGATCGCCAATGGTATTGCATTGTTGCTGATCATTACCAAGCCTTCCAGCGACATCATTGCCCTGAACAAGGTCTTGTACGACAACCTGAAAAAAGAGACAATCATTGTGTACAGCTATGAGTTTAATCCCTATGTCAGCGGGGATACCATGGGGGCCACCTTTTATGCAAACCCGCTGATCAGCAGCCACTGTATCGACGAGTACATCAATGATACCCTGGCCCTGAAAGGAAAGGATGTGTGGATCTTCAGCGAACATGCTTATGCCAAAGACGAGTTTATCTTCCAGTACGCAGGTTCTTTTTTCGACAGTTCAAAAACAAAAGTGATCTGGCGGCGACTGCCTGAATGGAGCTATAAATTCAACTTCAACGGCTGGCTGGAGCGCAGCAATCCGTATACGATCTACCGCCTGTATGATCATCGGGTGCGCTAAGATATTGCTCTATAAAAGGGGCTGAAAAATATGCATCCGGGCCCTGAAAAGAGTTTACATTGCAGGAAGTAAAGCAATGTGATGTACGACCGGATACGAGAGAAGCTGCAGATACTGGCAGACGCGGCAAAGTATGATGTCTCCTGCTCTTCAGGAGGCGGCAAGAGAAAAAATGACAACAAGGGCCTGGGTAATAGCAGCCCATCGGGTATCTGCCATACCTATACCGAAGACGGGCGCTGTGTCTCCCTGCTCAAGATACTGCTCACCAATCACTGTATTTTCGATTGTGCTTTTTGCGTGTCGCGCAAAAGCAATGACATAAAACGGGCTGCCTTTACCGTAGAAGAAGTGGTAGAGCTGACGATGAATTTTTACCGGCGCAATTACATTGAGGGCCTGTTCCTAAGTTCGGGTATTTTTAAAAACCCGGATTATACGATGGAGCGCCTGCTGCGCATCGTGAAAAAGCTCAGGCTGGAGCAGCGCTTCAACGGGTATATTCACCTCAAAACGATACCCGGTGCCAGCGATGAGCTGCTGCAGGAAGCAGGTTTATATGCCGACCGTATGAGCATTAACCTGGAGCTGCCGACCGAGGCAGGCTTGAAGCGGCTGGCGCCGGACAAGTCTCATGCCGAAGTGCGCAAACCGCTGGGCCTGATCCGGGATGGCATTGCAAGCTTAAAGGCCGAAAG
>JAEUVW010000273.1 GCA_016786525.1 Chitinophagaceae bacterium | reverse complement strand
GCCGCGACGGCCTTTTGCCTAAAAAGTTTGCCGAGATCCACCCCCGTTTCAAAACCCCTAAGTTTTCAACCATCATTACCGGCTTTCTGGTCGGCGTACCGGCTTTGTTTATGGATGCGGCTTTCGTGACCGATATGTGCAGCATCGGCACCCTGTTTGCCTTTGTACTGGTTTGTGCCGGCATCATGGTATTGCAGCAGCGCAAAGACCTGCCTCAACCAAAGTTTAAAGTGCCTTACCTGAACAGCCGTGCCGGGGTACCCCTGTTGCTGCTGGGCTTTGCCTATTTCCTGTGGCATACCCAGGCAGACGGCAGTACGGAAGCCTCCCGTGTTTTCAGTCTTCAGGGCGGCTACGAGACCTGGAAACACCTGATCCCGTCCTGGCTGTTTTACATCGTACTGGTCTGCGTGTGTATACTGGCCTGGGTACGACGTTATTCCCTGCTGCCTTTATTGGGCGTGATCTCCTGCCTGTACCTGTTGTCGACCCTGGGCCTGGTGAACTGGCTGCGCTTTATCGTGTGGCTGGCCATCGGCATGGCCATATACCTTTTCTATGGCCGGAAAAACAGCAAACTGGCCGGCAAATAATTACAAATACACAAAACGAAAATATCTTGTTTACAAAAAAAACAATGGATGAACTGGAACGCCATGCCGCCGAAGACATGGGCGCAGCCATGAAGCATCCGCTGATCATCATTCTGGACGACGTGCGCAGCATGCAGAATGTAGGTGCTATATTCCGCACGGCTGACGCCTTTGCTGTAGCAGCCATTTACCTTTGCGGCTATACTCCTGCCCCGCCCCACCGCGATATTCACAAAACAGCCCTGGGGGCTACAGAAACGGTGCAATGGCAGCATTTTCCTGATGTATCTGCCGCCATTACGGCGGCAACAGCGCAAGGCTATACGATCTGGTCGGTAGAGCAGACGCACAACAGCCTTAGCCTCGGAGAACTGGACCTGCCGGCCACGGCACCGATCGCCCTCGTTTTTGGCAATGAAGTAAACGGGGTCAGCGATACGGCACTCGGCCTCAGCCAGGCGGTTATCGAAATCCCCCAATGGGGCAGCAAACATTCCCTGAATATATCTGTAAGCGTGGGCGTAACCGTATGGCATATCGTGAATAAATTGAAAAAGAAAACTGTTAATACTTAAAAAATTAATACACAAATAATACACAATTTGATCTGTGCCGTTATTTATTTTCAAATCTGTAGGCTATTCTGATTGAAATACCCTTTATTTGTAGCCTGAACTGATATTCAACCGCTTTATTAACAATCAAAATTTCTGAACTTATGGACACAAGTAAAATGATCAAGGCTTATTGCCTGAAGACCAAAGAGAAAAATGTACCCATGCAGGATGCAGTGATCACTAAAACTGCCCGTGGCGGATATATGGCTTCCGGCAATGATGGCAAAGGCAATAAAATGGCTGCCATCCTCAGCGAAACCAACGCACTGAAAGCGATTGCAGACGGTGTAGCTAAAAAAGGATTTTAGTCGCAACCTAAAGTGCCACTGAATATAAAAGCCGCCTCCCCTCAGGGAGGCGGCTTTATAATGCCCTGTTCCGGAACAGAGCCGGGTATACTGAATGATACCCGATCGGCCCGAACTTCAATATATGATTAACAGTGCTTGCAGCGGGGGTGTCGTAATTTGCATCATGCCAATCAGGCATAAAACTCAAAAATCAATATTATGGGCATTTTAGAAAACAAGGTGGCTTTGGTCACCGGTGCGGGTTCGGGGATCGGGCGCGCCATTGCAGCATTGTATGCTTCAGAAGGAGCTAAAGTGATTGTCTCTGATATCAATGAGGGGCATGGGCAACAAGTGGTGAATGAAATAAAGGCCGCAGGCGGCGAAGCTTCTTTTGTGAAGGCAGACACTTCAAACCCTGAAGAGGTAGCCAAACTGATCGATCAGACCGTAACACGATACGGCAGGCTGGACATTGCCTGCAACAATGCAGGGATCGGGGGCGAGCAAAAGCTGACAGGGGAATACAGTATCGATAGCTGGAAAAAGGTACTGAATGTAAACCTCGACGGCGTGTTTTATGGCTGCAAATATGAATTGCAGCAGATGGAAAAAAACGGTGGTGGCGTGATCGTGAACATTGCTTCCATACACGGTACCGTTGCTGCTCCTCTGTCTTCGGCCTACACGGCAGCCAAGCACGCGGTGGTAGGGCTCACGAAGAATATCGGCGCGGAATACGGACAGAAAAACATCCGATGCAACGCTGTAGGCCCCGGCTATATCGAAACCCCTTTACTGGAAAGTGCCAGCGGTGCGATGAAAGAAGCCCTGGTGGCCAGGCACCCGATCGGCAGGCTGGGGCAACCGGAAGAGGTCGCAGAACTGGTCTTGTTCCTGAGTTCCGATAAATCCTCTTTTATGACCGGCGCTTATTACCTGGTCGATGGCGGGTACACGGCTGTCTGATCTTACACAACAGGTATAATAATGGCCCGGGGAGATCGTTCCCGGGCTTTGTTTTTTTAATAGAAGAAGCGAACCTGATGATTACGGCTGCACCTTGTCTCCTTCAAGCTGCATTCCATTAAAAGAACACCACCCCACCCGCAGCGGGGCACTTCCCCTAAAAAGGAAGAGCTGCCTGCAGGGCTGAGGGCTTGAAAAGCAAACGATATAGATCGATAAGATTTTTGAAACCATATCGATCTGAAACAGCAGGCGTACTGCCACTTAAAAGGAAAGAGTTGCCGATCATAAATAATTTAGCCGGGATGAATGACTTGGCGACGATTACATCAACCCATACCCCACTGTGTAAAAGCTGACGCTATTAGCTAGCCGGATATATACAGAAACACGACATTCCAGAGCTGCTACTCACACCCCAAGGGAGCAATCCGTAGGACCGGGGGCTCAGGCAATTCAGGAAATACCCATTTTGGCCCTGGCCCAGTGCAGCACCAGCTGCAACTGTTCTTCGCGGCTCATATCACTGTTATCCAGCAATACGGCATCGTCAGCCTGGCGCAGCGGTCCTTCTTTCCGGTTACTGTCGGTATAGTCGCGGGCCAGCAGGTTGCTGCGTACCTCGTCCATACTGATATTGGGATCTTTCAGTTTCAACTCATCGTAGCGGCGTTGCGTACGCACTTCAATGCTGGCTGTCACAAATATTTTCAATTCAGCATCGGGAAACACTACTGTACCCACATCACGACCATCCATGACGATTCCTTTCTCCAGGCCCATTTGCTGTTGCTGGGCCACGGCAAAGCGCCGTACCGGCACCAAAGCTGCTACATCGCTGACCTTCATGGCCACTTGCATCTCGCGGATCTCCGCAGCCACCACCACGCCGTTCAGCATGATATCGGACTGCTGGCTTTCCCGGTTCCAGGCAAAGGACAGTTTTATATGATCCAGGGCTTGCCGCACCTGGTCTTCATCGTGGCAATCCACATGATGCTGTAAAAAATACAGGGTAATGGCCCGGTACATGGCCCCGCTGTCTACAAAAGCGTAACCCAGCTCTGCAGCCAGCTGCTTCGCCATGGTGCTTTTTCCGCAGGACGAAAACCCATCTATCGCGATTGTGATCTTTTTCATCAATGGCCTATTTTGTGCCGGAGCTGCCAAAACCACCGGTTCCCCTTACCGTTTCGCTTAAAGTATCGACCAGCGAAAAACCGGCTTGTTCATAACGGGCAATGATCATTTGGGCAATCCGCTCACCGTCTTCAATCGATTGTGTTTCCGTGGACAGGTTGATCACCGGTACCATCAGTTCACCGCGGTAGTCGCTGTCTATGGTGCCGACTGCGTTCACCAGGGTCAGCCCCCGTTTGATCGACAGGCCGCTTCGGGGACGGATCTGGGCTTCATAACCTTCCGGCAGGGCGATGAAT
>JAEUVW010000256.1 GCA_016786525.1 Chitinophagaceae bacterium | reverse complement strand
CTTCATCGGCCCAAAACGATTCCCTGTCTTTGCGCAAGGCACTTTTCAGGCAGAAAAACAAACTGTTTGAAGCCGAACAGGCCCTGATCCGTTCCGGTTTTCGTGCATCGTCCATAGGCCAATTCATACTGGCCGACAGCTTTTCGCGCCTGAAAGACAGTACAGCCACCGCTGCTGCTTTGATGAAGGTTGACCCTGCCCATTTGATTGCCTATTGGGAAGTGCAGGCGATACACCCGCAAACAGAAAACCTGGATTACTTATCTCTGAACGCGGCAGACCGGAAGGCGTACTATTCCGCACTGTCCGTCGAACTAAAAAAGAAAAGATCAGCACAGTACAGGGCGTTTTCCAATATGCTGGAAGCAGACCAGCTGCAAAGAAGCAGGATGGATACCTGCAGGGATAGTTTACAAATGTATTTACTCAGCAGGGAGCTGGCCCTGGGCGACAGTGTACGTGCTGCAGCCTTATATTCCTATGTTGTAAAGAATGGTTGGCCTGATATCAATGCCGGTGGACTGTTTGCCGGCATCCTTGCCATTCACGATCATCCGCGGCATCATTTTTACTTCCCGAAAATCAAAAAGATGCTGATAAAAGGAGAGTCGGATATGGAACTTTATCGCCTGATGAAATACTGGATATCGGATGGCTCTTCCTGGGAAGAGGTAGAAAGCGTTTTAAAGCATAACAGCAAAGAGACTTTCGATATCAGTACCCTGTTGTCACAGCAGATGCCTGACGCAATTCCCGCCATCCTGCGGAGCATCAGAAAGTTTTGCCCTGTAAAAATATACCTTCAATGGGACTGTAAACTGGAACATGGCTTTTATCCGAACAACATGCGTGAACTGCACCGTAAAAGCATAGTGGAGGGCCGGCAGCATATCTTTACCAGGTTCCAGAATGAAATTTACCAGGCTTGTTCTGAAGAAATAGATCCGGGAATATGGAAGGTATGGGCGCACCCTGTGGAGTCGGGGGAACAAAAACTATGGCTTCATATCCTTGCGAAGAACAGTATAGGCGTGCAGGAGATCAAAACTCCCTTGGAAAACCTGTTTGATGATCTGTCCCGAGCCTTGCCCACGGCACAGGTCAGGAAGGAGGGAGATTCCGTAAAGGTGATTTATGCCGAACTCAGCACTTTTGAACTCAATAGTGCTGTGATCAAAAAAAGTGCATACAGGACTTTTGAAGATTTTGCTTATGTCCTTAACCTATACGGGAAAACAAGATTTTATATAGACGGACATACCGATAACAGCGGGAAACCTGAATGGAATGAAAAGTTGTCTACGGGAAGATCGGTAGCGGCACAAGTGCTGCTGGAAAAAAACGGCATTGACGCGGAAAGAATGACAGGCAGGGGCTTTGGCCCTTCATTTCCGGTAGCCACAAACGATACAGACCCGGGCAGAGCAGCAAACAGGAGAGTCGAGTTTGTGATCTATGTTCCTGCAGATTAATATTCCGGGAATCCCAGCTCCGGAATCATCCACCGGGGGATGTCGATCCGAAGCAGCAGACGAGCCGCACAAAACCGGACACCTTATCCAACAGGTATGGATCTGCATACCGGGCAGAAGGGAACAAACCAATAGCATCCAAAGGCACTGCTTTGCACCCAGCGCTTGAGTATGCCCATACCTGATGATCGCTGCATGTTGTATTGGGCTGTCTGCAAACGACAGCCTATCTTTACCCTGCTTTAAACTATTCCGTCACACCAAACCGTTTTCATTGCGGAAAGTTATAAAGCTGCAAGACCAATGATGCTCGATATATTGATTGCCGACGACCACTCTGCTGTTCGTCACGGATTATCACTGCTGACGGAGCTGGCCCTGGGAGAGCCTTGCCGGATCGACTATGCTGCATCCGGCGACGAAGTGCTGGAGCAACTGCGGCAAAAGTCCTATACCCTGCTGCTGAGCGACCTGATGATGCCCGACCAGAAGGGGATCAGCCTGATTGCACAGGCTCTGGAAGTGCAGCCGTCGCTCAGGATCGTGGTGATCAGCGTGGGCCCCGAACGGGATTTTGCAGCGCAATGCCTGCGCAGCGGCGCCCATGCCTACATCAACAAAGGCGCTTCTGACGCTGCTTTCACCAAGATCATCCGTTCGGTAGTTTACGAAAGCAACGATTACCATTCCTATATCCGGAAAACAACGGGCCAGGGCACACCGGCCGGGGATACCGAACAGGCTTCCATCCGTTTGCTGTCCCCGCGGGAACGGGAAGTAGTCCTGCTCCTGTTGCAGGGCCAGGGTATCGTAGAGATTGCGCAGGCTTTATCGATCAGCGCCTCGGCCGCCAGCACCCTGAAAGGACGGGCTTTTGGCAAGCTGAATGTACAGTCGGTCATTGAGCTGAACCGCCTGGCGTATTACCAGGGACTGAATGTTGACGGGACAAAGTAATCGTGAACTCAGTGCCTTTCCCGGGTACAGACTCGGCACCCAGG
>JAEUVW010000197.1 GCA_016786525.1 Chitinophagaceae bacterium | reverse complement strand
GAACCTGATAAAATCCTGTGTACTCTTGATCTTCGTATCGGCTTTCCAGGTGCTGCCGGAGCGCACATCGTACCAGGCATCTCCCCTGACGGTGATGGTATCGGGCAGATGGTGCACTTTGATGTAGGAGGCGGTATGCTTTTCCGACTTTTCATGTGCATTGAAGCGGAAGGACTGTGCCGACAGCTGCAACGCAGACAAAAGGAAAACGGTGAGCAGCGCAACAGCGGAATATTTTACCTGTATCGTAGATCGCATAGTGCAGGATTTTACAATTCGATATGACGTTTATAATTTTTGTATTGTTTCAGTGCGACGGCACCGGATTTTATTTCGAAGTAGGGCTGTACGGAAAAGCAGTCTGCCGGTATTTCTTTCCGAAACCGGGAGCAGCGGATTTCCTGTACCGTATTGCCTCCGAAGCCGGCATAAAAGGTCCGGACCAAAATAGAAACGGGCAGATTCCTGGCCAGGTCAAAGACCAGTTCATAGGTGTCTAAGGCAGGCAGGTTCCTGAATTTCATTTTGACGCTGACGATATTGTGCTGCACAGAAAAAGATAAGATTTTCCCATACCGCTCTATCGTAGAATCCTGAAGGAATGCGGAGTTCAGCGACAAAGCCGCATACAGGCTGCCAAGCTGGGCCTCCTTATCCTGCCCCGGCAGGTAGATGACCGAAACGAGCTGCTGCTCGTGCTCGGCTTTGTAGTACCATTTGTCTGTCAGTATCGTGGTGGAATAGGCTCCTTTTTCCCAAAGCATTTTGCGCGGCAGATCGATGCAGGCATCGCCGGAAATGGTCTGCTCCTGGTTACCGGGGTAAATGTTCTTCACCTGGTAGTGGTAGCCGTAGGTGGTCATAGAGCGCACTGATTTCAGCACTTCCAGTACTTTGGGCAGCTGCTCCCTGTCGTCTGCCCGGCAGGCTTGCGGCAGGGCGAACAAGACCAGCAGGCTTATGTTTATGATCCTTGACAGGCGCATCAGTTCAGGTCTGTTTTAGGGTTAGCACTGCGGGATTCGGATAAGGTAATGATGCCTCTTTCGGTCTCCCTTTTGGTACGCACGAGATTGCCTTCCTGGTCGTATTCGTAGAAAGTGGCATAGTTGTTCTCGTCCAGGGTGGCCATGAGTTTTTGTGTCAGGGCATTGTATACAAATGATTTCATATTGGCGTCTTCAGGATAGAAACGCAGGTCGTCCACATAGGCTCCGGCGGGCAACGCAATGGTGGTGCTACCGGTGTAAGACGGTGCTTTGAAGCGTACTTCCACTTGCTGCCAGCCTTCGATGATGTTGGATTTGCGGATCACAGACAAGGTGCCGGAAGAGACAATGCCGTAGGATGGCAATGCATACTCCACGGTACCATTTGCCACCGTCTCGGGCTTGAACCAGTAAGACAGGATGTATTGTTTGTCGCGGATCACTTTTCCCTGCTCCATTTTCAGGTCGTTGGCGGCATCTACGATAGGTACTGTGAAGGAATACGAGGCGCCTGATCCGGATTTGATGAACAGGCTGTACTTGCCCGTATGGGCAGTAGTATTCACAATCTGCAAACGGCTGCTGCCGGACAGGAGGTCCGTCCGCCCGTAAGGAGATCCGCTGAGGGCAGCCAGGGCACCAAATTCACTTACAAAGGGAGAGTACGCATAAGGAATCCAGCTGGTCAGTACCTGCAGCAAGGCATAATCTTCAAAGTTGTCGTTCAGCAATTCTTTCTGCCTGGCATTCTGCGCCACGGCTACGGGCTGCTGCTGGTTGTAACGGTACAGGGCAGAAGAGTAGTTGCCCAGTGCATCCACGTTTTCCGCTTCGAAACCCCAGGGTGTCCATTTGGTCACCGCACGGGCCAGTTTCCAGTTCCGGTCCATTAGGGGCGATGGCATTAAGTACGTGCGTTTATCGCCTTTCCCCAGGTCCAAGGTCATCAGTCTTGGCAAATAGTGGCTATTATAGTAAGGACCTTCGGGATAAAAATCCCTTGGCAGTTCAACATTAACGTCGCTGACCTGGAATAATGCACACCGGGGAAAAGCGCTGGGCACTATCTGCCAGAAGGAAAGAGCATCGAACAGGCCGGCTTTGCGGACGCCGCTGCCTTTGTAATCGCGGCTAGCCAGGTAAACATACTCCCTGGACAAGCGGTTGATGCCATAGTTTCCGTTAAGGTATCCGTTCACGGTATCGTTTGCCGGCCGGTCGAGGCGTGCATACAGGGAATCAGAAAACTCCCGGGCTTTGATGTTGATGACTTTGGTAAATTTCGATTTGATATGTCCCGAGCGGTCTATCACGGAATCCAGGGCCGTAACCGTCTGGATATTTTCATTCAACTGGTTTTTCAAACCGGAACGGATCACCTTTACAGTCACATTGTTGATGCCTGCATTCAGAATAGAGCTGTACGGCCAGGCCGCATTTCTTATTCTTATGATCGGTCGCAGGCAAACATTGAAGCCCAGCACTGCGCCTCCGGGGTCTACACGCTCGAAGCTGAAATTCCCGATCCCAGTACTGGTATCCACCCCCATCACCCAGGCCGTAAAGTTCTTACCGCCATCTGCCGTTACCAGTAGTTCGTCCCCGATCCTGAAATTTTCATTTCCTACGGGCAGCGCAAACATGCTACCGGTATAGTAAGGGTCCGCTATCGGATCAAGATGATCAAAATGCTGTGTATATCCTATATTCTTATACGAGGGTCCCATGGATTCATAGGCCCAGTAGGCGGGCATGTTCAGGGAATACTCCCTGTCGCCGAATTCGTTGTTGACGGAAGTGATCAGCGGCTGGCCGGTGTTGGGGTCGAAGACTTCGTTGCGCACGGTGGTGACGGCCCCCTCGTCCATACTCTGTACTTCCATCAGCATA
>JAEUVW010000168.1 GCA_016786525.1 Chitinophagaceae bacterium | reverse complement strand
AGTTTTGCTTTCACGGCAGCCATCATGTTGTCTGCATCTCTGGTCACCAATACAGAGCCTGTAGATACATCAAAAACATAGTCAATTGCTTTTTCTTTTGCTACATCTTTGATCGCTTTTTCTGCTTTATCGAGGATGGGTTTGAACAGTTCCTGCTTTTTGGCAACTACTTTCTCTTCGGCGCTTTTTTGTGTCGATTCGATACGCGCACCCAGGTCTGTGATTTCTTTTTGTTTTACTTCCTTCACCGCATCAGTCATTGTTTTTTCCTGTGCCTGGTAGTCTCCCATTTTTTTCTGGTACTCTTTGCTCATGGTTTCGAGTTGGTCTTCGAAAGATTTGGCATAGGTCTTCAGATCAGCATCTGCCTTTTTTACTTCGGGCATCAGGGTCAGCAATTCCTGTGAATTGATATGACCGATCTTCAGGGTTTGCGCATTTACTTTAGCAAAAAGGGCAACAGAACAGGCAACTAAAAGAATGATTTTTTTCATCAGTTTTCTATAAGTTTTAATTTTAAAGGAGTTGCAAAATTATTTAATTTAATTGATACTTGGGCTATTTATTTACCGACGCCTAAAGATTTCAGTACCTCATCGCTGCGGTCCAGTTTGGGGTCGGCATAAAACATGGTTACGCCACCGGCTTTATCCAGCACCAGGTCGTAACCGCGTGCAGTGGCCATACGCTGTACGGCGTTGTAGACTTTATCCTGTACGGGTTTTACCAATTCCTGGCGTTTTTTGAACAGGTCGCCTTCATACCCAAAATATTGTTTCTGAAGGTCTTTGGCCGACTTTTCCTTACTCATGATCTCGTCTTCGCGTTTTTTGCGCATGTCGTCGTTGAGCATGGCACGCTCTGCCTGGTAGCTTTTGTACAAACGGTCTACGTCTTTCATTTTCTCGTCCACTTCATTCTGCCAGTTTTTCGAAAACAGATCGAGCTGGTTTTGTGCATTTTTGTAATCCGGTACTTTTTCCAGGATATACTTGGAGTCTATAATGCAATATTTCTGGGCGGAGGCTGCAAAAACGCTGCATAAAGCGATCAGCAGGGGAAGCACTATTTTTTTCATTTCTTTTTTCCTTTTTAGGTTGTAAACGAATTAAGCTTAAAACTGGGTATCTGACTTTGGTGCTGGTACGGAGTTTAAATTGTTCTTTTGTTTTAACAATCCGGCTGACAACAAGATGTTATTCCGGTTCGAACCCGAGCATAAAGGTAATTTTAGACATGTCTTTCAGGCTGGCTTTTCCCGTATTGCCCAGCGGATTGAACGGATACCTGTCCAGGCCGATACCATAGTCCAGTCCCAACAGGCCGAACATCGGCAGGAACAGGCGGATACCGACCCCTACATCACGGTTCAGGCGGGTAGGGTTAAAGTTACGGAAATTATTCCAGGCATTACCGGCGTCGGCGAATACCAGGCCGTAAATGGTGGTTGTCGGGCTCAGCGAGAAGGGATAACGGATCTCCGCTACATACTTGTTGAAGATGGTGGCATTGGAGGCATATACATCATACCCGCGCTGGGAAATGATCTCGCGTCCGACAAAGAAATTCTGACCGGCCAGACCGTCGCCTCCCAACTGGAAGCGCTCAAATGGCGACAGGCCGATATCCGGGTTGTAGTACCCGAGGAAGCCCATCTTGGCGGAGAACTTGAAGACAAGGTTGCCCACTACCTGCTTGTACCAGTCAGCTTTGAAGCGGTATTTGTGGTACTCGATCCACTTATACTTGATGTTTTGTCCTACCTGCGCATAATCCGTATTGCTGAAGCTGCTGTAAGGCGGGGTAAACTGGAAGCTGAAGCTGATATCAGATCCGCTGCGGGGGTAAGTAGGCTGGTCCAGCGTATAGCGCTGGATCGATACTTTGGCATACAGGTTGTTGCTGTAGCCATTGGTGAAGTCGGAGATCAGGCCGGTGTATTGCTGCAGCTGGAAGTTTTGGTAGTTGAGACCATAGCTCAGGACGAAGTTCTCATCGGGCCATTTTACGCGTTTGGCCAAGGTCATACCACCGCCGAATACTTTGATAAAGGACTTGGAGCCGTCGGTGAGGTTAGAGCTGAATTTGCTGTAGATAAAGTTGGTCGTCAGCGATATCGGCTTCTTACCGCCCAGCCAGGGTTCGGTCAGCGATACGTTCAGCGAATTGTAGGTAAAGCCGTTGGACGAATAGTTTACAGAAAAGCGCTGTCCGTCGCCTACAGGCAGAGGATCCCACATGCGGGGCTTGAACATATTGCGCAGGGAGAAGTTGTTGAAGGTAACGCCGATCTGCCCGTACAGGTTGACACCGCCGCCAAAGCCCATAGACATCTGCAGCTGGTCGCTTGATTTTTCTTCGACAGAATAGTTAATGTCCACCGTGCCGTCGGGGCGGGGTTTGGGTGAAGGAATTGTTTTCTCCGGGTTGAAGAAGCCAAGGCCGGCAATCTGGCGTGTAGAAGCCATGATGTCGGCACGGCTGAATTTGGCCCCGGGGTAGGTGCGCAGCTCGCGGCGGATCACCCGTTCATTGGTGCGGTCGTTGCCCTCGATGGTGATATTGTTGATGGTCGCCTGCGCGCCTTCGGTAATACGGATTTCGTAGTTGATGGTGTCATTGACGACAGAAGTCTCCATCGGGGTGATCGTAAAGTACAGGTATCCGTCGTCCATATACAGGCTGCTGATGTCCTGTCCCATGGGGTCGGGTATCGCACCAGTACGTTTGGCCAGCAGTTCCTGGTCATAGATATCGCCTTTCTTAATGCCCAGCATTTTGGTCAGGGTCTCATCAGAGTACTTAGTATTGCCTTTCCAGCGGATATCGCCGAAATAATATTTGTGCCCTTCGCTGACCCTGATGTCAATATTGATATTGCCGTTCTTGACGGTGTAAATGGTATCGGACACCACATTGGCATCGCGGAAGCCCAGTGTATTGTAGTATTGTACAATCGCCTCTTTGTCTTCCTCAAATTTCTTTTCGTTGAATTTCGAAGACTTTAAAAACTTCGGCCGGAAGTAGGGGTCCATTGCGTCCAGTGTTTTGGACAGGGAAAGGAAGCCGAAATTGCGCACATATTTGCCGAAGGAGCGGGTACTGCTATCGTCGTACACGGAGACGTCGTCTGCCCTGTGCAGGGAAATACGCCCGGATTCTTTGGTGTTTTTCAGCGCTCTTTTCAGGCGGGTCTCATTGGCATTTTCGTTGCCGACGATGTTGATCTGGTTGATCTTTGTTTTTTGTCCCACTGTTACATCAAAAGTCAGGACCACAGAGTTGACCACAACGGTATCTACTCTTTCCCTTGTCTTGACAATGGTGTGCCCGTAGCCTTTTTCCTCAAAGTATTTTTTGATGCGTACAATGGATTCTTTTTTGGTCGCATCGGTCAGTACTTTCGATTTGACAAGGCCCAGTTTTTTATTCAGCTCCTGCGCTTCTCCTTTGCGGATGCCCCGGAAATTCCAGCGGCTCAGGCGGGGACGCTCTTCCACGTTGATCTTCAGGAAGACCTTGTCGTCCACAAACTTGTCGATCGTGATGTTGACGTCAGAAAACAATTCCTGCTTCCACAGGTTGCGGATCGCCTTGGAAAGGGCTTCGTCGTAAGGAAGCTTTATTTTTTTGCCGACAGTAAGGCCGGTTACAGCGAGCAAAAGGTCTTCGTCCAGGAACTGGGCACCGGAGGTACTGATGCCCCCAATGGTATACTCCTGGGGTGCATCGGGTTGTGCCGCGGACCGCGAAGGCGAGCCCGAGGGCATAGCGATCTGTGCCTTGGCCCTGAACACGCAGGGACACAATACGATCAGGGTAATCAGGAAAAGCTGCTTACTGGCTTGAGGCATTATTTTGTTGATTGTATTTGTTCGCTGATCATTCCGAATCTCCGCTCCCGTTGCTGGTAGTCTGCAATAGCCTGCAGGAATTGCGCCCTGCGGAAGTCGGGCCAATGCGTAGGAGTGAAATAAAGTTCGGAATACGCGAGTTGATAGAGTAAGAAGTTGCTGATACGGCTTTCTCCGCTGGTGCGGATCATCAGTTCCGGGTCGGGAAAGCGATGGGTACACAGGTGGCTGTGGAAAACAGTCTCATCGATATCGTCCGGGTTCAGTACGCCCTCTTTTGCTTTTTGTGCAATCGCTTTTACAGCGTTCAGGATCTCCCATTTGGCACTGTAGCTCAGCGCCAGTATCAGGTTCAGACCGGTATTATTGGCGGTAATATCTATCGCTTCCTGCATTTCTTTCTGGCAAATTTCCGGCAAAGCCGCAAAATCGCCGATCACATGCATACGTACATTTTTTTTGTGCAGTTCATCCACTTCTTTGCGAATGGTGGCGACCAATAGTTCCATCAGCGCGTCTACTTCCGCTTTGGGCCGGTTCCAGTTTTCTGTACTGAAAGCATACAGGGTCAGGTACTGAATGCCGATCTCTCCAGCCACGGCGACTACATCCCGTACGCTGATGACACCTTCATGATGCCCGTATATGCGGTCCTGGCCACGCTCTTTTGCCCATCTGCCGTTGCCGTCCATGATAATGGCAACATGCTGAGGAAGACTTCTTTTGTCGATCGCTTCGGGCTGCATAGAATTGAAAAAACGAAAAATAGATGATTAAAGGACGGCGAAGATAAAAAATTATAGTCTTATAGAGGGTATCAATATAAGTCTTGTAAATAGTTTAACTATATGAGTTTTACCCCCTATACCGCCCCGTAGGATAAGACACGCCGAGCCTCGTCGTGTATAATGCTGAGCGCGATTTCCGTAGGCAATTGCCCTTCCTGGTTCAGCAGGTAATCGGAAATCCGCACATTCAGTTCTTTACCCGGTGCATCGGGGGGCAGGCTTTGTGCTGCCTGGTGGATCATGCCTATTTCCTGCTCAATGGCTTTTTTGACACTTTCCCATACCTCCCGCGATACGTAGACCTGCTGGCTGAGGTTGTGCTCGTATTCGGTGCGAATGGTGGTGACCAGCATTTGCTGCAGCACAGATACGGTCATGCCGCTGCTGTATACTTTGGGCATCATCTGGCGCGGGTGTACCCGCTCCATCAGCAGCGACAGGCGTTCGAAGGCCTGCAGGCGCATCCGGATCGTAATGTTCTGGGTTTCATGCAATAAGGCAATCTGTTTGCGGCGCAATTCGGAAACCAGGAATTTCTGAACAATCAGGTAACTGGCAATCAATACAATCAGTGCGGGAATCGTGTACTTGAGTATTTCAAGGATGTTCGTGATCATACGCAAATGTAATGAAGCTGCCCGTGATTAGGAAATATATACATTTTTTATTGATCTATGTGTGTTGTTGCCGGGATTCCGGCCGCGGAACGCTAGCGGACCAAAGTGACATGCCCTTTATACAGCTCTTCTTTCACCCAGGGCGTATCGAAGCGGATTTTGATCAGGTAAAAATAAACACCCAACTGCTGCAGCATCCCTTTGAATGTACCGTCCCAGTATTGGCCGGGATCGTTGGTGGACCACATTTGCTCCCCATAGCGGTTGAACAGTTTCATTTCGAAGCGTAGTACAGGGCATTGGAGTAAAGGCCGGAAAAAGTCATTTTTTCCGTCTCCGTTTGGAGTAAAGGCAGTAGGGATACTGATGCAGTTGTTACAGTTCGTCATACTGAGCCGTACCGTATCCGAGGCACTGCACTGGTCTTTGCCTGCTTCTACCCAATAGATTCCGGCCTGGCCGGCTTTGAACACAGGCTGATCGCTGCCATCCTGCCAGCGATAAGTGTCTGCCCCGGCGGCTGAAGCGTCCAGTACGATGGTATCGCCGGGGCAAAAAGACAGCAGCATCGGAAGTTCGACGGTAAAATGTAAAAAACGGATCTTGAACGTATCG
>JAEUVW010000162.1 GCA_016786525.1 Chitinophagaceae bacterium | reverse complement strand
TCAGTCCGAAGATGTCGTCGCAAAACCAGATATGGTCAAAGTGGTAGCGCCGGTACAACTGGCTGATCTCCCCGAAGACATTCCGGGGGCTGCGGGCATTGTAGCGGTTGCCGTATATGGGTTTGGCGCACCAGTTGCACTTGTAGGGACAGCCGCGGGTGGTGGCGAAATTGATGGAGAAATAGCCGTTCTTGTCTTTCCAGGCTTTGCGGTACTGCTCTACGTCCACGAGGTCCCAGGCCGGGAAGGGCAGGGCGTCCAGGTCGGTGATCACAGGGCGTTTGCCGGTGTTGTGCAATTCCCCGCCTGCAGCATAGACCAGGCCTTTTACTGCAGCGGCTTGCCCGCCGTTGCCGATCGTGTCCAGCAATTCCAGCAGGGTATACTCCGCTTCTCCCAGCAGCACATAGTCCAGGCCGTTTTGAATATAATCTGTGTACCGGTCTGTGGCATCGGAAGAGGACACGATGGTCACGCAGCCTTTTTCCTTCGCCATTTTGGCCATAGCCCATGCGGCTTCGCGCATATTGGTCAGGCACATCTTGGTCAGGTAGTTGAAGCCGTCGTCGTAGATCACCAGTACATCCGGACGGAACTCTTCCAGCGCCCGGCCCACACTTTCCGGGCCCCGGGCAAACATCACGTCGTGCAGGCTTACTGTGTACCCGTGATCGCGCAGCAAGGCTGCCGCATAGATTGTGCCCAGCGGGGCATAGGGTTGCATCTGCTCCCATTGCTTGGGATCGAAGTGCAGGAAATACGAGTGTGTGAACAAAACTCTCATAGGGTACTTTCAAAGATATTGCATCAGGCGCAATAATTACATGGCATTTGTTGCGTTATATTATATTTTGCTTTGTAAAATCTTCCGCTTATTTTCGTTATGACTCGTCAGGATAATTTTGCTGACCGCTTACTATGGAAAACAGTGCCGCTCCCCAACTGGAATCCCTTGAGGCTGAAGTATTCAAAACACTAAGCTATTTCGATTATTTCCGGTTTCCGCTTAACCTGCAACAGCTTAGGTTTTACCTGCATGTCAAAACCGATGAAGCTGCGCTTGCTGCAGTGCTGCAGCAACTTGTTGCGACGGGCCGGGTGCAGTGTTCGGACGGTTTGTACAGTTTGTCTGCTATCGAAGCCTATGCAGAGAGCAGGAGGGCAGGTGAAGCCCGCCTGGCTGAGTTGCAGGCCCGGATCGATAAATCCTGCGAACGGATCAGGCGGTTCCCTTTTATTTTATTTGTCGGGCTGTCGGGTTCTATGTCTAAAGGCTATGCACCGGAAGATGCGGACATCGATTTCTTCCTGGTCACCCAAAAGAACAGGTTGTGGATCTGCAAGATCGTACTGCACCTGATGAAAACAGTCAGCAGGGTAAAAGGTTCCCACAAATGGTATTGCCTGAATTATTATATAGACGATACTGCTTTGCGCCTGGAGGAACAAAACGAATTTACGGCTGTGGAGCTGGCTTCCTTAAAGCCGCTGATCGATGCGGGAGACTATTATGAACGGTTTATTGCCGCCAACCGCGATTGGCTGGAAAGCTACCTGCCCAATTTTGAACCACAGGGCAAAGAGCGTACCTATGCAACCCGGAAGACCTGGTGGGCTACTATGATCAAAGCCATGAGCAGCGATACGCTCAATAAGTGGGTGATGAAGCTGACGGACGGCGAATGGCGCAAGCGCAGGAAACGCAACAATATCCCTGCGGAGTACCGGAATGTGGTGATCAAGACGCGGGTAAATATTTCAAAAAGACATTACCGGAATTTTCAAAAAAAGATGCTGGATCACCAAAGCCAGGTCTGCGAAAACCTGTAAAAGAAGAAGGAACCCTTGGGCAATGCCTGTCTCCCCTCCTGCTGTTTCCGCTGTTCTTGCTGATCTGTAGATTTATAAAACCTGAAAGACATTGAAATAATAAGACCTATAAGGTTTTCAAAACCTTATAGGTCTGCGGGTAAAGTAAAATAAAGGAGGCTGTCCTGTTTTTAGACAGCCTCTTCTTTTTTATTGCAATACAACAGGAAAGCTGACGGCCAGGTCTGTTTCCCCCCCGGCTGTTTCCGGTGTGGTGCCGTTCTTATTTGTCGGCAGGTGCATCAGGTTGATGGCGAACTTACCGCTGCCTGCGGTACCGGCAGTCAATTTGAAGTTCTGGTTCAGTGGTTTGCCATTCCTGTCCTTGCTGCCGTCTGATACGCTAACAGAACCCGCACCGCTGGCAGGTGTGGACAAGAACACAAACAGGTGCTCATCCCCTTTCTCTATGATCTCATTCGTGATGTCCTCTACGGGATCGGCTTTTTCATTTTGCACCGCAATAATAGCATCATAGGTCAGTCCCGGCTCCAGCTTGATGGTGTCGATCTGTACCTGGCCTGCCGTGCCGCTGGTGAAGCCGTTCTCTACTTTGTAGACAAACGTTTTTGAAAAGCCCCGGCTCTGGTTAGACAGTTGCAGCTTCACGGTGGTGATCAGTTCCTGTTCATCCGGTACAGGAGCCTTTTCATTTTTTTTACAGGCGGTAAATGCTGTGGTGAATACTACAGCGATCAATGCGGATTTAAAAACTTGCTTCTTCATGTTTGTCGATTTTTTAATGATTTAAATTTTGATAGTTAAACGGTACGCGCAGGCGTACCACGATGTTTGTACCGGCCTGGTCGATGAAATAACGGAATACATCCATATAGTCGCGGTACTTTGTATTCAGGATGTTGTTGGCCCCGATGCTGCAATAGAGCGGCTGCCTGCGGCAGACGATCTGCAGGCCTGCTTCGGCCCGCAGCAGGAAATAGGCGGCAGGCGGGCGGGGGTAATCGACCTGGTCGAAATTGGCGGGGATGCGTGTCTGCCGGAGCACATAGTCCGCATCCAGTTCGAGGTAGCATTCCTTCAATTGTTCATTGAGGTTGAAACTGTATTTCGATCCTGCCGCGAAACGGTCGGAGGGCATCAGGATCAGCCAGTCTTTCCGTACCTGGTCCCTGGCCCGCAACAAAGCCGCTTTGGCTTCCGAGGAGCAGTGCTTGTTCCAGTGGTACGTCACACTGATATCCGTGCCATACAGCAGGGCATCGGTCTGCAGGTAATTGAAGGTTTTGTAATACCCCCTTATGGTCAGCACATCAGGGCCAGGGCTGAGATAGATAAAGTCGCGGATGTTTTGCCCGTACAGGGTCAGGTCAAACCGGAACTTGTTTTCTATCTGGTAGGTGCTGCCCAGGTTCAGGCTGTACGATTTTTCCGGTACCAGGTTTTTGTTGCCCAGTTCTATCCGTGCCCCGCCCTGGTGCAGGCCTGCGCTGAACAGTTCAGGTGCCTGCGGCGCCCTCCAGGCATTGGCCAGGGTGGCACTCCATTCCCAATGCGGGTTCAGTTGGTGCTTTAGGGCCAGCGTTGCAGAAGGGTTGCTGTAGTCGAACAGGTAGCGGACGTTCTGCAGGCGTACACCTTCGGGGTTGTACAGATCAAAGTGCTTATAGTCATAGCGCGCACCCGCTTCAAGCGTCCACTTGTTGCGGACGTAGCGTTCGATCAGGTAGGCCGCTGCGCCGAAACTATAGTAGCTGGGGATAAACACCCGGTCCCCGGTCTTGAATGTATTGTGCTGGTACAGGACATCGATACCGGCCTGCCC
>JAEUVW010000146.1 GCA_016786525.1 Chitinophagaceae bacterium | reverse complement strand
CCTCAGGTTATTGTAGATCCGCATCAGGCTGTCCTTTTCACGATCAGGCACTTTGCCGATCAGCTCTTTGGCCACATAACTTTTCAGCGTGCCGTAAGCCAGTACACTGACATTGCATTTTTCCACCAGCCGGTACAGGGGCTTGTTTCCCGATACTTTCTCTTTGTATTCCTTGCTGAAGGCAAAGCCGCCTCCGGGTATCTGCACCAGGCTGTTTTGCGCCGAAGGGTCCAGCAACAGCACCTCCACTTTCAGAGAATCGGCATAAGCTGCTTTCTGCTCCAGTTCGTGCAGTAAGGTTCCTGCCAGGTGCACCTTTTCCTTATCGCCCAGCTGTGCAGAACAAGCGGACAGAAAGCTCAGGACAAAAAGGAAGCATACGTTTTTCATCTGTATCTGGTTTAAGAAAGCGCCTTATAAAAATACGGGTTCAGCAACAGGAAAAACAAGGGGTGTTTATAAATTAGTATTGCTTTAAGGATCAGCAAAGTCTATAGAAAATGACTGAGCAGCAGCCTCAGGCCCACAATACCCAGGCAGACCGCAAGGGCTTTCGTGATGGTCTTCCCCTTGATCCGGTGCGACAGGAAGGCGCCGAGCTGGGCGCCGCACATGGCGCCGATACAGAGTGCGATCACCATTTTCAACACCTGCGGATCGTTGTAATTGCCATTGATGGCATGCACGATCACACTGACGCTGGACATGATAGCCAGTATAAAATGCGAAGTGGCGGTGGCAATGTATACCGGGAAGTGCAGCCAGTGTACCATTGCCGGAACATGGATGATACCGCCGCCGATACCCAGTATCGGGGACAGGAAGCCGACCAGCACACTGATCAGGATACCCGCCCTTTGGTTGTAGGCATAGCTAAAGACAGTTCCCGCACGGTCTGTGAGTGTTGCCTTTTTCATCCCTGCCGGCACAGGCTCCTGCAGCAGCTGGTCTGTCGCTTTCTTGCGCACGAACAGGAATACGGACAGCACGATCAGCAGTCCGCCGAAGACCAGCTGGAACACATCCTGCGGCACATACTTTGTCGCCATTACACCCAGTATGGAGCCGGGAATCGTAAAGACGGCAAAGAGCAGCCCTGCCCGGTAGTCTATCCTGCCGATGCGGGCATAGGCGATGGAGCCGGAGATCGCATTGCAGGCCACCAGGCCCATCGAGATGGCGGTCACGACTTCAGGTGTCAGCTCTGGGTGAGTCAGCAACAACAGGGGCACCAGTATAAAGCCCCCTCCTGCACCGATCAGTGTGCCCAGTGTGCCAATCAGGAAGCCTACACAAAGCAGTATAAAAAAATTATCCATTGATCGCAGAATATCCGGCAAAACTAACCATAAGAAAGGGATTCACAGGTTCTTCCTGAATAAAATAGTGCACACAACAAAAAAGCAAGCAGAGCAGGTAAGCGTATTTAAGCCCAGTAAGGGTTTTCAAACCTTACAGGGTTGCAGAAAAGGCAGGGACTAACAGTCCAAGAGTCGGCTTCCCTCTTTAGCTTCACTAAAGTTTACTTCCAGGCGGAGACGATACCCCCCATAAACATGAAAGAGATCGCCCAATATCCCCAGTTGATCCAGATATACTTCCAGCTCTTGCGTTCAAACATGGCATTGGTCGCCACTACGGGCAATACCACCAGCAGGGCGGTCATAAACCCATGCAGCATGCCGTGTTTGAAGGTACGGAACTCATTGCCATAGGTATCCATCAGGTGCTTAAACAACATGCCGACCTCCGAATTCGGATCTTTCATCTCCGCATCATGATGGGCCAGCATAGACCATACATGCATCTGGTGGATGACCAGGAACTGCATGGAGAAAGCCAGCAGGAAGGAGAAGACAAAGGCCAACCCGAAGATCAGGGCCATATTTGCATTTTTTATCTTTTCTTCGGTCACTGCTGCTTCGCGCATCCAGGCCGTGCCCATTACCTTAGGATTGTACCAGATAAAGCCCATCACCATAGGCACCAGTGCTGCCACCAGCACTGCGATCAAATTAGGTTGCATAAATATCGGATTTTGTTTTGTGAAGATAGATTTGCCTCTATAAACGCACAAGCATGCCTGCAGAAAATCACCCTTTCCCTACCCCTTCTTTTGATAAGCTGTGCCGCTCGGCATGCATGTCAAATTTCGAAAACTGAAGTTTGGGAGGCATTCCTCCATTATTTTTGCCCCTCCCAAAACACGTTTTTTAGTTTAAAACAATTGAATGCTCACTAAAGATACCATGCTCAAAGCCTACCGCCTGATGATGACGGCGCAGGCGATGGCAGATATATATGAAGCGAACCGGCCGCTTTGCAAATATGTACACAGCACCTCCCGCGGGCACGAAGCCATACAGCTGGCCACGGGCTTCCTGCTGCAGCAAGACGACTGGGTGAGCCCTTATTACCGCGACGAAAGCCTGATGCTGGGCATGGGGCACCGCCCCTACGAAATGATGCTGCAATTGCTGGCCAAGGGCGATGATCCCTTTACCGGCGGCAGGGCTTACTACAATCACCCGAACAGCCGCAGGGAAGACCTGCCGAAGATCATCCACCAGAGCAGCGCTACCGGTATGCAGGTGATCCCGACCACCGGCCTGGCACAAGGTATCCAATACCAGGAAACACAAGGACTGAAACAATATGAGCTTCCTCCTGTAGTCATCTGCTCCCTGGGCGATGGCAGCGTCACGGAGGGAGAGGTCAGCGAGGCCTTCCAGTTTGCCTGCCTGCACCAGCTCCCCATCATCTACCTGGTACAGGACAACGACTGGGGCATATCGGTGAGCAGCGACGAAGCCCGCACGATGAATGCCTTTGAATACGCAGCAGGCTTTAAGGGCCTGGAACGCGTACAGGTAGACGGCAGCGACTTTGAAGATGCGTACAAAACGATGGAGTACACCATAGACTGGGTACGCAAGGAACGCAAACCGATATTGGTGCACGCCACGGTACCCCTGCTGGGGCACCATACCTCCGGGGTACGCAAAGAGTGGTACCGCACCGAAGAAGACCTGGCCAAGCACTATGCCGACGACCCTGCGGTAAAGCTGCGCAAAAAACTGCTGGCCAAAGGGGTAAAGGAAGAAGTGCTGGCGAAGATCGAAGCGGAAGAAAAGAACTTTATTGCCGGCGAGTTTGCCGCTGCCGTTGCCGCCCCGGAACCGGACCCTGCCGGGGTAACGGAGCATGTATTTACCCCTACCCCGGTGACCCGGGAAACGGGAGTACGCTGTCCCGAAGGCAAAGAAAAAAGCATGATGGTCGACTCTGCCCTGCATGCGATCGAAGAAATTTTACAACAATACCCCAATGCCCTGTTTTACGGGCAGGATGTAGGCAGGCGCCTGGGCGGTGTGTTCCGCGAAGCGGCGACGTTGGCGGATAAGTTCGGCGACGAGCGCGTGTTCAACACTGCCATCCAGGAAGCCTATATCATCGGCTCTACGATCGGCCTCAGCGCCCTGGGCCTGAAACCCATCGTAGAAGTACAGTTTGCCGATTATATCTACCCGGCCATCAACCAGCTGGTCACCGAGATCAGCAAATCCTGCTACCTGAGCTGCGGCAAATACCCGGTTTCCTGCATCCTGCGGGTACCGATCGGCGCCTATGGCGGCGGAGGTCCTTACCACAGCGGCAGCGTAGAGAGCACCCTGGCAACCATCAAAGGCATCAAGATCGCCTACCCCAGCAATGTGGCAGACATCAAGGGCCTGATGAAAGCGGCCCTGCTGGATGGCAACCCCGTGGTAATGCTGGAACATAAAGGCCTGTACTGGAGCAAAGTACCGGGCACGGAAGATGCACGTATGCCGGAGCCGGACAGCGATTATGTCTTACCTTTCGGTGTCGGCAATGTGGTCGTTGCTGCTGCGGAAGAACATATTGACAATGGCGATTCGCTTTGCATCATCACCTACGGCATGGGCGTGTACTGGGCCAAAAACGCAGCCAAACAGTTTGAAGGCCGCGTGGAGATCATTGACCTGCGCACTATTTATCCCTGCGACGAGGAACTGGTGTACCGTACCGTGCGCCGCCATGGCAAATGCATCGTACTGACGGAAGAGCAATTGCGCAACTCCTTCTGCGAAGCCCTGGCAGGCCGTATCGCCCAAAACTGTTTTGCCAGCCTGGACGCCCCGGTACAGACCATCGGCGCCCTGGACCTGCCGGCCGTACCGATGAATATGGGATTGGAAGCTGCCATGCTGCCCAATGCCGACAAGGTGGCTGAAAAAATCCGCTGCCTGCTGAATTATTAATACTGAAAGCATGCCTGTACTGAAACACCTGACTCTATCCCTTGTCCTGCTAATAGGCAGCTTCGGCTATACCGCGGCCCAGGATCTCATCATCCGAAAAAACGGGGACAGCCTGCTGGTGAAGGTAACGGATGTGAACCATTCCGACCTGCGCTACAAGCGCTGGGACAACCAGGAGGGACCCTATTATACGATCTACAAATCGGAACTGGGTCGGGTCCATTATGCCAACGGCACGGTAGATACGTTCAATAAAGTCCGCATCCGTGCTGTTGCGTCAGATTCAGCTATTGTCATGGACGGCAACCCTTATGCTGCCGGTATGCGTGATGCAGAACGCTATTACGACGGGTATAAAGCTGCCGGAACGGGCACCCTGATCACTAGCCTGGTCTCTCCGATCGTAGGCCTTATACCCGCCATTGCCAGCTCTTCGACCAGGCCTTCCAATGAGCTGCTGAACTACCCCAATGAAAAATGGATGCAAAACCCTGAATACCAGAAAGGATACCGCAAACAGGCTAAACAGATCAAACAGGGAAAGGTCTGGAAAAACTGGGGCATCGGCTTTGGCGTCAGCCTGATCGTGGCACTTCTTGTGGTTTCCAGTTAAAGAAAAATTGTTTACGCTATGAAAGACCTCCTTATATGAGGTCTTTTCATTTATAGCATAACTTAAAATAGTATCGCAATAACGGGGAGTTATAATATATTCTGTACTTTTGAAGAAAAATATTATTTCATATGAAAATAATATCATTAATAGTACTGTGTATATTTCTGAATCAAAATCTATACGCACAAACGGCACCAGTAGTTTTTGCATGTGACTCAAATGCCTATCAGGTAACCGGTTCAACACCCAATCTTTATGAATTCAAATTCAACAGCAGCACATTTACCAATAAGGGAGCTATCACACTCTACAAAACATCCACACCCAGCGCTTCGGTAAGTGGCGCATTTCAGCTGCGTGCTATAGGTTACAACCCCGCAGATAATTTTGCATATGGCATTAAAAACCTAACCGACACACTGGTAAAATTAGGTAGTAACGGATTTGCCGTAACAGTAGGGAAACTAACCGGCAGCGGGTCTGCTGATTTCACCAGCACGGTCAATTGTGTGGCAGCGGACTTTGGTCCACTCGGGTACCTGTATGTTATGATGGGAGGAGCTACTAATAGGATATACGTGATAAATGTCACTACAGCGAACATAGTTGATACGTTCAGCACCACTGCACCTTTTGACAAGGGAGACCTTATCTGGAACACCAGAGATGCCTTGTTCTATTCGATTGGAACAGACAGCACAACAGTTCCGGGTTCGACGTTTAAGTTGTACAGCTTTCCGTTGGGAACAGCAGGAGCGCCGGCTACCCTTAAAAGCAAAACCCTTTCTCCCATCCCGTCAGTTAATAATATTGGTGCTCTTTTCACGGACAATACGGGATCAATATATGGTGCCAACAATGCAGACGGCAACCTATACAAATTTGATACAAGCGGTACCTTTACCTTCAGGGCTACCGGTGCATCCACTACTGTAAACGACGGATTTTCCTGCCCGTCTGCCGTGATATTACCCGTCAGACTAATCAGTCTCACTGCCACTCATCAGGACGCCGGCATTATTCTTGTGCGTTGGGAAACTGCAAATGAGTCCGATATCAGTTCCTACGATATAGAGTATTCTTCCGATGGCAGTACCTATACCAGGATACATACAACGGCCGCCGTGGGAGACAGGAAAAACCTTGTTACTGTTTACTCTTATGCTTTTGGAGCAGCAGCTACGCCACAACACTTTTTCAGATTGAAAATTCATGACAAGGGGGCCGGGGCTTATTACTCCTCTACCGTACTTACATCTGGTGCAATGCCGGACCAGCAGTTAACTATGAGTTCAAATCTGCTGAAACAGGGCGAACAAATCTTTCTTCATGGAAAAGCCGGAACAGATATTGTCATGTATAATTTGAACGGCTCTACAGTAATGCAGTTCCGTTTAAGTGAGCAAACGACACAGATCAATACAAACGCCTTGTCTGCTGGGCTATATATTATCTCTGTTACTGAAGGCGATAAAAAGGAATGGAGGAAGCTATTTATTTATTAGATCCTTTGTCAACC
This sequence comes from Chitinophagaceae bacterium, assembly GCA_016786525.1. Lineage (GTDB taxonomy): Bacteria > Bacteroidota > Bacteroidia > Chitinophagales > Chitinophagaceae > Rurimicrobium. Next base: position 3,930 of record JAEUVW010000146.1, on the reverse strand, counting down.
TCTTTATTAAGGCTGACTGGCAGCTAGCTCAGATAGCGCAAAAGTATTTGAAATAAAAGGCGCCTCCCGCTGCCTGCTTATCCGCAGCCCTATGAAGCTATGGACGGGAACTCATAATTATTCGCAATTTTAGATAGAGGTCGCTTATCCAAATTGACCCGCGCACGATCTACTCCTGCGATGAAGAATTGGAGTACAGCACCCTGCGCCGCCATGGCAAATGCATTGTACTGATGGAAGAGCAATTGCGCAACTCCTTCTGCGAAGCTCTGGCCGTATTGCCCAGAACTGTTTTGCCAGCCTGGACGCCCCGGTACAGACCATCGGCGCCCTGGACCTTCCTGCCGTACCGATGAATATGGGACTGGAAGCCGCTATGCTGCCCAATGCCGACAAGGCGGCGGAAAAGATCAACTGGCTACTCAATTATTAATATTCAAAGCATGCCTGTACTGAAACACCTGATACTGTCTTTTGCTCTGCTGCTGAGTTCTTTCGCCTATACCCAAGCCCAGGGGGCTTTTTATTTTTCCTGCTGCCCATACCACATGCTGCGGAGATAAGGCTATGGAACCCTGTGAGGCGAGGTTTCCACTTCCAGACCCGATCCGGAAATCACTACATTCCGGTAACAATCAGGTGACCATGGTATGCTTGCGCGATAAATTGGCGTGACTTACTTTCGCAAGGCTTATTCATCGCCCTAATGAATCCTGAAACGAAATCTCCGGTAAGGAATTATTGCCTGCTCGTTCTGTTCCTTTTCTTCATCAGCCAGACACGGCACGCTGTTGCACAAACGGCAGCTACAGCCCGGGTTGAGGTTCTGCGCTTAAATCAATCCTACGGTGACGGTAAGCTTTCTGCTGACCAATACCTAGACAGCGTGAATTCATTGACAGACCGCTACCTGGCTGCAGGCATTCATTTCAAGACGAACGAAATGACCGGGCTCCTTGCGGTATACAAGAAAATTGCCTGGAGCAAAAAACAATACGGATATGCCCGCATCAATTACTACATGCAGTTCAAGAATAATGCTCATATGTTTGAGCAGACCGGGACCTCTATCTATTATGCAGAAAAAATAAGCCGGGAGTATAAAAACAACGGAGACAGGCACTCTTTGCTGGAAGCCTCTCAGAAGTGCCAGGTGTACATGGAACAGGAGCTTCTGGATAAAATCATCGATGTTTTCAAGCTGGAGCAAGCCTACCTGAAAATACTACCCGGACTACTGCAGCAAAAACGTGTCGCTACTGCCACCGGTATCGATGCCATCTACCTCCTGTCTACGACCATTATGGCCTATATCGGCAAAAAAGACACAATAGCCGTGTATGCGACAGCAAAACTGGCCGGGCAGATCGGCCAGGCCATTGCCGGCAGGTACCCGATAAACAGGGAGCATATGCTGTACAACGATTTTTTTACACTGGAAAGACAACATGCGATGGCCATCTTTGAAGGTGACCAGGCTATGGTTGCAAGGGTCCTGGATCGTATTGCAAGCCTGAAAACCACCTATAAAGACCAGGTTACAGGTTTCATAGACCTCAACCTGGTCCAGTGGCGCATCGATCATTACCTGGCTGTACACAATGCAGACAGTGCCTTGTTTTATACCCAAAAATTTGAAGCCCTTCCTTCGTTTGATAAAGACCAGCAGGCGAGAATTGCCGAATACAGGGCTAAAATACAGGCTATGAAAGGCGATCTTCGTGGCAGCAATGCCGCTCTAAGCCAGGCTCTTGAGCAGGAACGGAAAGTACAGGCAGCCCTGATGACAGAAATGACCAAGCTGATGTACGCCTACACAGAAGCAGAGAATACAAAGCTCGACCTGCAGCAATCGGAAGCAGCCAAATGGCAGCGAACCCTCTGGTTGCTCATCATTTCATTTTTTGCAGCATTGTCTGTTCTTGCGATCTACCTGACCATGCTGTACCGCAGCCGGAAAGCTAAAGCCAGGATCGCTGCGCTCAATGAAGCGGCCAACATGCAGGTCATTGCGATGGAAGAAGCCAAATACCAGGCTGTAAGGGACGAACAGCAGCGCCTGGGACAAGACCTGCACGATGGGCTTTCTTCGTCGATAGCCGCCATCAGGTACCAGTTGGAACAACTGTCTATGGATGCCACAGATGAAGCCTTAAAAAGCAAACTGGACCAACTGCAGGAAGAAACCGCTAAGGCGTACGAAGCCACCAGGAGTAAAAGCCATGAATGGTTCAATGCCGCAGAAGAACAGCAGGAACTGTCTTTCGCAAAGGAAATCAGTTTACTCACCGACAGCGCCCTGCCCGGCAGCCGGTATTATAAGACGATTCACATTGACGACCATTCTCTTGTGAAAACCAGCACCGATACCAGGATTGCCTTACTCCGCATTATCCAGGAGGCGGTCACCAACATCATCAAGCATGCCAGGGCTAAAAAAGTAGAGATCCTGCTTTATGAAGAAGCGGAACACTTAATATTGACCATCAGTGACGATGGAATAGGTTTGGGAAAACAAGCCGCTCAGAAAAAATCAAACCTGGGTTTGCAATCCATCAGGCGCAGGGTGGAATACCTTGGCGGGAAAATAAATATAGACTCAGAGGTGAAAGGCACCGAAATCACGATATCCATACCCCTTGCACTGCCCCATCACCAAACCGGAACGATTTGAACAGGGTACACAGGCGGGGAGAACTTCTTTATGCTTCGTTATGCAAATTTCCTACATTTGCTGCGCTAAAAATCTCATTTTTCAATCTATAAAATAAAAACAATGAAAGTAACCGTAGTAGGTGCAGGCGCAGTAGGCGCTACTTGTGCAGACGACATCGTAAGGCGCGACATTGCCGAAGAACTGGTATTGGTAGACATCAAAGAAGGTTTTGCCGAAGGCAAGGCGCTTGACCTTACCCAGACCGCTTCCCTGCTGGGCTTCAATACCCGCATCACCGGCAGCACAAACGACTACAGCAAGACAGCCGGTTCTTCCGTATGTGTGATCACTTCCGGTATTCCCCGCAAACCGGGCATGACCCGTGAAGAGCTGATCGGCACCAACGCCAAGATCGTGGAAGAAGTGGCCAAAAACCTGCTGCAACACTCTCCCGAGGCGATCATCATCGTGATCTCCAACCCGATGGATACCATGACCTACCTGGCTTTGAAAGCTACCGGCCTGCCTAAGAACAGGGTGATCGGTATGGGTGGTATCCTGGACAGCGCACGCTTCAAAACCTACCTGCAAAAATCCCTGAATTGCTCACAAAGTGATCTTCAGGCTACTGTTATCGGCGGGCACGGCGACACAACCATGATTCCGCTGACACGCCTGGCTACGCTGAACGGCACACCGGTTTCCAACTTCCTGAATGAAGAGCAGCTGAAACAAATCGCTGCCGATACGATGGTGGGCGGCGCTACGCTGACCAAACTGCTGGGTACTTCTGCCTGGTATGCACCCGGAGCGGCCGGAGCGGCACTGGTAGAAAGCATCGTACGCAACCAGAAGAAAGTATTCCCCTGCTGTGTAGCCCTGGACGGCGAGTACGGCCAGAAAGATATCTGCCTGGGTGTACCGGTAGTCGTTGGCAGCAACGGATGGGAAAAAATCATCGATTTCAAACTGAATGAAGCCGAACAAGCTGAATTCAACAAATCTGCAGAAGCCGTACGCAATATGAACGCGGTACTGGATACCCTGTAGGATTTTTTACTTTTATGCTTAGAAAAGCAGTCCCGCTCCCGGGACTGCTTTTTTGTGGTAGCAGCATCAGGCTTTATTATGATGCCATAAACAATAATTTACATTTCTGTTCAGCTGCTTTCTTTTACCTTTGCTGGCTTCATTTTTCAATCCGGATATACTTTGGCCACCCACTTGCTCCCGAACATCCTGCTTTTCCTGGTCACTTTTTGTGCAGGCTTCCT